>CAYMXG010000497.1:0-1945 GCA_964394115.1 uncultured Enterobacteriaceae bacterium
TCCGGCGTACCGCCGAGTCCAATCGTCCCGTCACCCTGTAGCAGCTCCTCGTCGCGGTGCAGGCGCGCCTGGCGCCCGTCATTGAACTGAATGACGCTGCCGTTGACGCTCAGATCCCGGTAATGGAAGTTGCCGTGGCGGTAAAGAATTTCCGCGTGATTGCGCGAGGTAAATTTACCGTGAATGCTCAGGTCATTGTCCGGGCCACGCCCGATGCGGCAAACCGTATTGCGATCATTGAGGCGAATCTCTTTGCCATCATGTTCAAGCACCAGGGTATTGCGCGGTATGGTTGCATCCTGGGTTTCGACCGTGCCCATCGTGGTCACGTCATCGGATTCCTCCCACTGCATGCGATGAACATCCACGCGGCCAAGCCCCACCTCGGACTCCAGGTGCTCAACGAGGTCGCAATTGGCGCGCAGTTCCGGACTCAACGCAGCAACACTCTGGCCGGAAGTCAGGATCTCGCCGGCCTTGGCGAGCTTGATGATCTGTTGTGCCGTCACCGGCGCCTCACCGACAAGGTCACTGTGCCGGAACGCAATCGGACCATAGTGCCAGCCGATCTTGATGCGCAGGGTACCGGTCTGGAACTTGCCTGCCGCACTGGCATCAGCCAGGTCCTGCTGCATTTCCGCAGCAGCCATGGCCGCCTTGACCGGGTTCGGAAACTGGCACATGACTTCGTCGCCGATGGTCTTCAGCACCGATCCGTCCCAACGCGCGGCCACGTCGGAGAGGATCTTCAGGCAAATGTGAATATCGGACCGGGCGATCTGATCCCCGAACTTCTCATACAGCCGCGTGCTTCCGGAGACGTCGGCATAAAGGATCGCCACACGCTGGATGGTTTCGTCCAGATTTGAACTTGAATGGCTCATACGATCAGTCTAACGCCAGCGCGATCCCGTCAGGTTGACCATGATCAAATTTCCTGGTGTCGCCGGGCAACATGGGGGAAAACTGCCGATTGGACGGGAATGGCGCAAATGTAGGATGGTGCCGGGGAAGGGAATCGAACCCCCGACCCACGCATTACGAATGCGTTGCTCTACCAACTGAGCTACCCCGGCGACCGGCGCGCGAGTATAGGCGACCCCCCCGGCAGGCTCAAGCAAACAGCGGAAAACCGCCCGGCCGGAGCGGTTCCCCACCGGCCCGGGAAAGCGCGAATCCCGTCACAAATTTGCCTATAATCAGGCACGGCATCGCGCCGCCCATCGGCAGATTGCTACCGTTCACGACTTTCGAGGTTTTCATTCTTCCAACCACTTGCTAGGAATAGCGCCCATGAAAAGAACATCCGGGTTTACGCTCATTGAATTGATGGTCACCGTGGCCGTGGTCGGCATCCTCGCCGCCATTGCCTATCCGTCGTACACGAATCAGGTCAAAAAGGCGCGCCGCTCCGAGGCCCAACAGCTGTTGCTGGGCGCCTCGAACAAGGAAGAGCAGTACCTGCTGGAGATGCGCCAATACACGGATAGCTTCGTGGACATGAACTATAAATCCGATGGCTGGGACTGCACGACGACCGCGACCGAATGCACCAATGACTTTTACGACATCACGATTGCTGAGGACAATGGCCCGCCTCCCACTTACACCATCACCGCCGTGCCCAAGGGGGCACAGGCAGGAGACGGCGATCTGACCGTCGATAACACCGGGACCAAGACCGGTACCTGGTGAGCCCCTTGCACATGCGAAATCCGCCCGCCGTTTCAACCTCTGTAGCCAGCCCCCACATCCCGGCCGGCTTTACGTTGATTGAACTGATGGTGGCACTGGCGGTGGCAGGCGTATTGCTGAGCGTGGCCGTGCCGTCGTATCGGGACGGATTGCTGAGCAACCGCGCCAAGGCCGTTGCCACGGATATACATCTGTCCTTTCTCCTGGCGCGCAGCGAGTCGCTTAAACGCAGCAAGGAGGTCGAAATCGT
>CAYMXG010000498.1:0-1935 GCA_964394115.1 uncultured Enterobacteriaceae bacterium
CCCTGCACGCGCCGATCCCGGAATGCATCGGCATGGATGGAGACAAACAGATCCGCCTTGTGCCGCCGCGCCATGTCCATGCGTTTGCGCAACGGCAGGAAATAATCCCCCTCGCGGGTCAGCACGGCCTTCATGCCGGGTTCGTCGTTGATCTTCCTTGCCAGTACCCGCGCCATCTGCAACGTAATGATTTTTTCCCAGGTGCCGCCGGGTCCGCGCGCGCCGGGGTCATCACCCCCATGGCCGGCGTCCACGGCAACGATTATGTCGCGCCGCTCATCGGGCGCAGGCGCTGACGGCATGGATGGTTCGGCCGCGACCGCTTCTTCCTCCGCGTCGACGAGGTCCAGCACCAACCGGTGGCCATAATGCTGGTTCGGCCCAAGCTGGAAACTCTTGGCAACGGCAAATTTCTTCAAGTCCAGGACAAAGCGCGCGCCGAGATCAAACGGCACGGTGTTTACGTGGCGGAGAAATCGATCATGACCTTCCGGCTGGCTGGAGGGTGCCGGCGCCAGCGCGCCCTGGATATCCACGACGACCCGGAACGGATCGCTGGCCACGGTCACTTCATGTTGCGCGGGCCCGGTGAGATCAAACACAACGCGGGTACTGTCAGGAGCGGCCCAGATGCGTACGTTTTGCACCTGGACCGGCGCCGCCCATACCGGGCTGAAGAGGCAGCCCAGGATCAGACTGTGAAGCATCTTGTGCACGTTTATTCCCGCCACAGATGAACCTGATTAGGTCGTTACGATGATAATTTCAAGTTTTCTCGCGAAAATCAAGGTATCTCGCTGTTTTGAATGATATAAAGTGTGAGTATATCACCCAACAGGTCGCGAAAGGCGTCCAACCCTTTGATTTGAAATTACCTGTGTGGCTGGGCCTCAGGATTTTGCGGGGGGTAATGCAGCGTGGCCCTTCGGCGTGTGGGCCACGAAATCCAGGTCTCTGCCCGTGCCGTGGGTTTGCAGCGTGACATGCAGATCCGGGGTACCGAGCAGGGATTCGGCGCGTTGAGCCCACTCGACGAGACAGATGCCGGACCCGTCGAAATAGTCCCGGAAACCCATGGCCTCCAGTTCCTCCGCAGCCTTGAGGCGATACAGATCAAAATGGAACACAGGGCCGCTGCCGGTCTGATAGGACTCCACCAGCGTATAGGTGGGACTGCGTACCTTTTCCTTATGACCCAGCGCCTGCAGGAACCCGCGCGCAAAGGTGGTCTTGCCCGCGCCCAATTCCCCATCCAGATGAATGCACGTGCCCGGGACGCAACGGGCCGCCACATCGGCACCCAGCGCCCGGGTTGCCGCTGCATCCGGTGCAAACAAATGTGTCACGTTCCCGGATTGGCCAGGCGACGCAACCATGGCATCAAGTCCCCCGCCAGCATGCCGCGCTCACCTTCCATCACCGCCCGATCCGCGGCAGCGCCGTGGAGACAGACACCGGTCAATGCGGCGCGTTCCGGTTCCAGTCCCTGGGCCATGAGTCCAGCGATGACACCGGTAAGCACATCCCCGGTGCCGCCGCTGGCCAGGCCGGGATTACCGTCGGTGCATACGATCACACCCGACTTCCGGGCGGCGACCAGTGAGCCGCATCCCTTGAGAACGACGGTGCCGCCATAACGTGACTGCAATTCACGCACCGCCCTGATTCGATCGCCTTGTACCTCCGCGGTCGAACAATCCAGCAGGCGCGCCGCTTCACCCGGATGGGGCGTCAACACCCAACGCTCGCTCTGCACCGGATCGCGCGCCAACAACGTCAACCCATCGGCGTCCACCACCAGCGGCAAATTCGTTTCCAGGACGCGCGCCAGCAGGCCGGCTGCCCACGCTGATTGGCCCAGGCCCGGGCCAATAGCCACCACGGTGGCCCGATCCAGCAGCGGGTCCAGTTGTGCCGGGCGATCCACTCCCCATG
>CAYMXG010000499.1:0-1933 GCA_964394115.1 uncultured Enterobacteriaceae bacterium
GAGGCCAAACAGCAGCGCCATCACGGCGATGCCGGCGGACTCCGAGCGAAGCCAGACGGCAAGGCGTGCCTGCAGCAGCGCGCGGAAAAAGAACTCCTCTACCAGACCCACTTCAACCACTAGCCAGAGAAAACACAGTGGCAGCCCGAGCGCAACCTGGGCAAAGGAGAGTTCCCCGTTGCGCAAGGGTGCGGCGCCGCTTCCGAGCAGGTATTGGAATACCAACATCGCCGCGCTCACGATCAGGACCACGGCCAAGTGGTTGCCGTGCAAGGCACGGGCCGAATCGAGACTGAATCCCAGCCCCGACCAGGTCGCACCGCCAACGGACCGGAACAGCCATACCGGGATCAACACGAAGGCGATCAGTTTGCCGACCACGTTTGCCAGGTCACGGACAATCCCGATGTTCCGCCAAGCGGCCGGCAACAGGTTAGCGCCCAGATCACGGCCCGCAACGAGCCACACGCAAACCACCACGAGGCTGACGCCAACCAGCAACAGGTCATGCCGAATGGCTTCGGTACCGGATACCAGCGGAGTCGCCTTCCGGGTCGCGAACCACGCCAGGAACGAAAATCCCAAGCCGAGGATCAGCAGGCCGAATAGCGGCTCCTCCACTGAACCGCCTTGACTGCCAACATAAATAAAACTGGCAATATAGATGGACAGACAGGCCAGCGTCGGCGGATTCAGAACTGTGCGAATCCAGCGCCGGGGGCTGATTTCCGCGGTTGCGGCCATGGCCGACTTCCTGTTCCTATTTCAGCCAGTGCCAGCCGGCGCCTGCCAGTCCTCCCAGGATCAAAATGGCGGTGGCAAAAATGCCGATGCTAAAACTGGCGCTACGTTTCGCAGGGTCAGCCACATAGGTCCGGTAGTACAGTGTTCTCCCAATCAAATAGACCACACCGAGCACTGCTGCTGCCACTGCGTGCGCGTAATAGGCAAACATCCAGAGTGCGGGGATCGTGACCACCAGCTGTTCCAGCGTATTCTGGTGCGCGCGAAAATGCCGTTCAAATATCGGGTCGCCGGTGGTGGCCGGCGCCTTGATGCGGTACTTGCCGCGTGCGCGGGCAACGAGCATGCCGAACACGATGAATTGCACGAGTATCAGCGCGGTAACGATTGCCACGGGTTCCACGTTGCCTCCTTAATCATCCGTCAGGGAAAAAACCAAAGGGCACACGACAATCCGCCGTGTGCCCCGATGAAACGCCGCATTACAGGAACAGGCCGAGCACCAGCCCCATGACCGTGAACTGCACAATCACGTAGCCTCCGTTGATGAAAAACAGGCGCAGGCTCTTGCCTTCAAACAGGTAATTGACGCCGAATGACGTCGCCACCCAGCAGGTTCCAACGGCAAACCCGAAGGCAACAGCGGCAACCAGCGATTCATTCGCCTTCAGGTATAGCGCCATGACCAGGGCCGCGAGGAAATTCAGCGCAAAGGCGCCGCCGAACAAGATCTTCATGTCCGTCTGCTTTGCCTTCTCTGCCGTGATCCCGGTCTCTGCCATCCACTGCCTGGCAAATCCCACGTTCGAATACCACACTCCGCCCACTGCGAAACTCGCCGCCGCCGCCAGGATGACAGCGAGAAAATTCGGTAATTCGCCCATATACCCCCCTTTATTTTGGTTTGTTTACCCGCAAGCACATGATAATCCCACCGTGTCCGGCAACCAACATTTCTACTTATCCGGGTAGTACGTGGGTTTCAGGCAGTTAATGTGAGCGTCCAATTGTCATTCCGAACGCTCGCGAGGAATCCGCCGTAGGCGTCCCGACCACAGGGAGGGAACTTGTTATTCTTGAGCAGAAAGATCCCTCGGCAACTGCTCCCGGCGTTGCTCTCGGTCTCCGCTCCCGGCTCGACTCTACCGGGTACATCCCTGTACCCGTACCTCCCACATCCCTGTGGTCG
>CAYMXG010000500.1:0-1921 GCA_964394115.1 uncultured Enterobacteriaceae bacterium
CGCTGTGAAAATACCGGAAGGTGGCATCGGTATTGCCGCGGTCGTACCCGTCGGCGGCATGGGCCCATGCGTCTGCCCCGGCGAAATAACGTCCGGCGGCAGCGCGAACGGCAACTCTGGCCGGCATGGGTTTGCCGCTTGGGTCGCGGACCTGCAACGCCAGGGTGCCGCCGGGTTGCAGGTACTTTCTCTTGTCCTGCAACAACGGCATGCGCGCCCCGCCCCGGGACAGGTCCAGAATCCACAACTGGTTGTTGCCGCTCTCATTGGAGAGGTAGGCAATCCTGTTGCCGTCCGGCGACCAGCGCGCGCCAGTGATATCGAAATCACCATAGGTCAGCGGAATCGGCTCGCCCCCGGTGGCAGTCGTGATCCACAATTGGTGCCACTGCTGACCAAGATAGGAAGAGTAAATCACGCGCTTCCCATCCGGACTCCAGTCCGGCCGCGCCTTCCACGTGGTTTCCTCAATACGCACCGGCTTCATGGCACCGCCGCCGGAGAGCGCCGCACGCCACAGCCCGCCGGTGCCATAGCTGTTCTCGGGGTTTGTTATGAAAATCAACTCGGTCCCGTCCGGCGACCAGGTGGGGCTGAGTTCATGGTCGTATTCACTGTAGTAATAGCGTGGTGATCGGCTGCGGCGTTCGGTGCGCAGGCGCTGCGCGTGCAACTTTCCATTTTCAAGCGCGCCCACATACACCTGGAACCGGCCATTGTCCTGCGTGGATACCCAGGCCAGTTGCGATCCATCCGGCGACCAGCGCGGCTCGACGTTGACTGCGCCTCCGTCTGTAATCGCAGTCACTGCACCCGTGGAGAGGTCCAGCAGGTACAACTCAATCGCATCCTTGCTGTCGCGGGCGAATACCACGCGGGTGCCATCCGGGGATACGTCCGGCTGGAAGTCGTATCCCTCGCTGTCAGTCAACTGTTCGGCAACTCCACTATCGAGATCCTGGCGCCACAGGTAGCCCTGCTGCGCAAAAATCACCGACTGACCGTCTGTTGACCAGTCCACGGAGTCGGGTCCGCCGCTGATCTGCGGCAGATACATCTCCCGGTAATAATAATGGTGTGGCAGATCCACCTGCTTCAGTACACGCTCCCACTGGGCCGGGGCTGCTGGAGCCAGGACGGCAAGAAAGAGCGCAGCCACAAGCCTGCCTGGGGATGCACGCATCGGATCAACCCCTGCCTTCGCGGGTGAGTTCCTGCAAAACCGTGCGCAGGATCTGCAACGCCTCATCAATCAGCGCGGAGCTGACACACAGTGGCGGCATGAACCGGATGGTGCTGACGCCGCAGGACAGCAGTAACAACCCGTGCCGCCAGGCGCTGAGCACCAATGCGTTGCAGAGATCCGCCGCCGGCGCGCGGGTGTTGCGATCAGCGACCAGTTCCATGCCAACCATGAGCCCGTGGCCCCGAACGGCGCCGATGCACGGGAATTCCTGCTGCAGCCCGGTGAGCCCACGCATCAGGTGCGCGCCCGATTGCCGGGTATTTTCAAGGTATTGTCCTTCTATCAGTTCCAGTGTCTTGAGTGCCGCCGCGCAGCACACCGGATTGCCGCCAAACGTATTGCCGTGACTCCCGGACGGCATTTGCTGCAACAGATTGCGGCGGCCGACAATCAAACCGATGGGCATGCCGGAGCCGACCCCTTTTGCCAGCGTCACGATGTCCGGCCGCACACCCCAGTGTTCGCAGGCGAACCAGCACCCGGTGCGTCCCGCACCGGACTGTACTTCGTCGGCAATCAACAGAATCCCGTGTCGATCACACAGTGCGCGCAGGCCGGGCAGGAAGCTGTCCGGCGGCACCAGGTATCCGCCTTCCCCCTGAATCGGCTCGACCAGGACTGCGGCGACCTCCTTGGCCGGCACGTTTTGGCGAAACAACTGCTCCATGTATTCCA
>CAYMXG010000501.1:0-1920 GCA_964394115.1 uncultured Enterobacteriaceae bacterium
CTGTCGTCACCGGCGCCGCCATGACCGCGCCAGCGATAGGCCTGCAGTTCAAGAAATTGCGGGCCCGCGCCTGAACGTGCCGCTGCCACCGCGGTGCGCGCCGCATCATGCACGCGCAGCACATTGGTGCCGTCCACCAGCACTGCGTTGGCGCCAAACGCGGTCGCCTTGCGATGGATCGCCACGCCATCGGGCTGGCGCACCGTCAGCGGTGAACACACGGAATAGAAATTGTTTTCGCAGAAGAACAACACCGGCAGACGGTGCAGCACGGCGAAATTCAGGCTCTCCCAGAACACGCCCTCCTCCACGCCCGCATCACCGAAGAACACGCCGATGACCTGGCCGGTGCCGCACTGCTGCGCTGCCAGCGCGTGGCCGACCGCCATCGGCACGCTCCCCGCGACAATGGCGGAGGAACCGGCCACGCCGGCGTCCACGTCAAACAGGTGCATGGATCCGCCCACGGAACCGGCGCAACCATTATTGCGGCAGTACAACTCCGACATCATGGCGCGCAGATCGCCGCCCTTGGCGAGGTAATTGCCGTGGGTGCGGTGGCTCAGGTAGATGGCATCCTGCCGGGCGAGGGCACTGCAGGCGCCCACCGAGATCGCCTCCTGGCCAATCACCAGGTGGATCGGCGATTTCATCTGGTCTTCGTGGTAGCGCGCCTCGATGCGTTCCTCAATACGCCGGATGCGCAGCATGTCACGGTACAGGCGGAGCAGAAACTCCGGTGCGTACCCGGACAGGTCCCCGGGCGAGTAACCGGTGCCGGCATAGGAATATCGAACCGGTGCGCTCATGGGTTGTGCCTTAGTGGCCGGCCTTCCGATCCGGCTGGTACAGGACGATGCGCGCGCCTTCGTGCTCAAACGCAAACGGCACGTGGGTCAATGCAGACAGCGCCGCGCGCACCGCCGCGTGGCGCTCCGGCGGGGCGAACAGCAGCAGGAATCCGCCCCCGCCGGCGCCCAGCAGCTTGCCACCTATGGCCCCGGCACGGCGTGCGGATTCATACATGGCATCAATGTCCCCGTTGCTGACCTGGTCAGACAGTTCGCGCTTGTGCATCCAGGTTTCGTGCAACAGTTCGCCGAATTGCATCAGTTCCGCCTGCCCATCGCCAAGCAGACGGATGGCCGCATCCACATGCCCATTCATCGCCGCAAGTTGCGTTCGACGCCGGGGCAGATTTTCGATCTTGCTCCTGGCAATGGTGGAGGCCTCGCGCGACAGACCGGTAAAGAACAGCAGCAGGTG
This sequence comes from uncultured Enterobacteriaceae bacterium, assembly GCA_964394115.1. Taxonomy (GTDB): domain Bacteria; phylum Pseudomonadota; class Gammaproteobacteria; order Eutrophobiales; family Eutrophobiaceae; genus 2-02-FULL-61-13. Next base: position 1,267 of record CAYMXG010000501.1, read on the forward strand.
ATCCTGCAGTTCCGCCACGCGCGCCTGCGGCAGGATAATCGGCTGCACCTTGATGTCGCCGTCCGGCAGGAAACGGATGTGATTGAAGCCGCCGTAGGCGACGGCGATCTGGTCCTGGGAACCGACACTTTCCCGGATCAACTCCTGCTCCACGTGAATGGCCTCGGCGCCCAACTGCTGCGCGGAGCGGTACTCGCCGCGCAACGCATGTATGGCGGCCAGCAGCCCCACGGTGAAGGAGGAACTCGATCCCAGCCCGGCCCGCGCCGGCAGGTCGCCATCATGATGAATCTCGAGTCCCTGTTCGCAGCCCAGGTGGCCGAGGACGGCGCGCACTGCCGGGTGCTGGATCTCGTCGTAGTGACCGACATTCTCGATTTTCGAATACACCACCCGGTAGCGATGCTCGAAAAACGGGGGCAGGTGACGCACGCTGATATAGCAATACTTGTCTATGCTCGTGGACAGGACCTGGCCGCCGTTTTCCCGGTACCAGGTCGGGTAATCGGTACCCCCGCCGAAGAATGAAACACGGAATGGCGTGCGGCTGATAATCACGGCCCTGCCTCCCGGTGATTCCGGCGGGAAACTGTGATCCTGTTCATTGGCAGATCCGGCGCTCGAGTCTGATCTGCGTCATGCGCTGCAGGTGGG
>CAYMXG010000502.1:0-1920 GCA_964394115.1 uncultured Enterobacteriaceae bacterium
GGCAGCGGATGGATGTGCCGCAAGTGTGCGCTGGCCACCGAATAGCCCCGGGCGCGCGCATTGTCCACCGCCTGGCGGATGGCGCCGAACGTGCTGCCCCAGCCCAACACCAGCAGGTCTCCCGATTTGCCGTGCACGTCGAGATCCGGGATGTCGGCGGCAATGCCGGCGATCTTCTGCGCGCGCAGGTTCACCATGCGTTCGTGATTGGCCGAGTCGTAGCTGACGTCACCGGTCACATCCTGTTTCTCGAGCCCGCCGATGCGGTGCTCGAGTCCGGGTGTCCCCGGCACGACCCATGGCCGGGCCAGGGTTTGCGGATCGCGGGCATAGGGCGCGAACTGTTCCGGTACGCTGCAATAGTTCATTTCGAATTCCGGCAGCTCCGCCGGTTCGGGGATGCGCCACGGCTCGGAACCATTGGCCAGGTAGCCATCGGACAGGAAGAACACGGGTGTCATGTATTTGACGGCGATGCGGAACGCCTCGATGGCGAATTCGAAGCATTCGCCGGGGCTGCCCGGTGCCACGATAGGGACGGGGCATTCACCGTTGCGCCCGAACATGGCTTGCAACAGGTCGGCCTGCTCGGTCTTCGTGGGCATGCCGGTGGATGGGCCGGCGCGCTGGATGTTGGCGATGACGATGGGCAGTTCGGCCATGACCGCGAGACCGATGAACTCGGACTTCAGCGCGACGCCCGGACCGCTGGTGCCGGTGAGACCGAGGGCGCCACCGTAGGCGGCGCCGATGGCCATGCCGATGGCCGCGATTTCGTCCTCGGCCTGCACCGTCTTGATGCCGAAATGCCGCAGCCGCGAAAGTTCATGCAGGATGTCGCTGGCCGGCGTGATCGGGTAGGACGCGTAGACCAACTGGCGGCCGCTCAATTCGGCGGCAGCCACAAACCCGAGCGCGGTTGCCTCATTGCCGGTGATGCGCCGGTACTTGCCGGGCGGCAGCGTGGCGCGGCTGATGCGATAGCGGCCGGTGAATACTTCCACGGTATCCGCGTAGTTGTAACCGGCCTGCAAGGCCAGCTTGTTTGCCTCCGCCAATTGCGGCCGTTTCTTTGCGAACAACTCGTCAATGCGTTTGCCGATGGCATCCGGCGATCGATCGTAGAGCCAGCAGATGATACCGAGCGTGAACATGTTCTTGCACAGCTCGGCCTGTTTGCGGGCCAGGAAAGACGACTCAACCGCCGCCACGGTCAGCGCGGTAATGGGCAGCTCGAACACGCGGTACCCGGACAGGGCGTCGCCCTCGCGCGGGTCATTGGCGTAGCCGGCCTTCTTAAACCCCTGCGCATCGAATGAATCGTGGTTGAGCAGCAGCGTGCCGCCGGGCCGCAGATCCGGCAGGTGCGCCTTCAGCGCGGCGGGATTCAGCGCGACCAGCAAGTCCGGCCGATCACCCGGGGTATGCACATCAAACGAGGAAAAATTGATCTGGAAACTGCTGACGCCGGCGGGCGTGCCTGTGGGTGCACGGATCTCTGCGGGAAAATCAGCCAGCGTGCTGATGTCGTGGCCGACGATGGCGGAATCGTGGCTGAAGATCGCGCCGGTGACCTGGATGCCATCGCCGGAGTCACCGGCGAAGCGAACGATGGCATTGTCAATATCCACATGCCCGGCTGGACGCGATCGGCGCGGGTGCAGCGAAATGGGTTGATTCAATTCCCTGGATGACATCTTCGTTTTTCGCTTCCGGCCTGGCCGGTTCTGGAATCAGGCGGCAACCAGGCCTTCAGCCTCGGAGGGATCGCCTGTTCCTTTAGGTTGATAAAGATTACATATAATCTATATATACGTCAAACATCGAGATTGGGAGGCTGAGATCCTCACGTCCTACAGGGGGCAAACCCCGCCCGGGAGCGGAGTTGCGGGGGATTCGAATCTGGGGTCAGGTCTTGCA
>CAYMXG010000503.1:0-1918 GCA_964394115.1 uncultured Enterobacteriaceae bacterium
GGTGACGAGGCCATCCGCCAGCTCGGCTTCGGCATCCAGTTCGAAACCGGCAATATCGAACTTCCCCGCATTCACGATCAGGCTCATGCCGCAGGCAAGGGAAACGATGTAGGCGGGATCTTTCCAGTCGATCAGGTAGCCGGAAGCATTGACGCGCAACCGATCTTCCAGCCAGGACGACTTCAGCCCAACTTCGTAGTTCCACAGGCTGTCCGATTCGAATGAAGGGGGCGCGCTATCCAGGTTGGCAGCAGCCAGGTCGGCCGCGCAGAGCACTTCGGCAATCGGCTGGTTGATGCCGCCCAGGCGGAAGCCGCGCGCCGCCTGGATGAAGACCATGCGGTCATCGTCGAATTGCCAGGAGACATTGACTGTAGGATTGACGCCGTTCTCGCTGTGCTCGTCCGCAATCGTCCCGATGTTGGGAAAGGCGAGCGGCCCGCCAAAGAACACCGTGGAGTCCTGGGCGGCATAGAACCAGCGCAAGCCACCCTTGAGCGTGAGGCGGTCGAACAGATTTATGCTCGCCTCGCCAAACAGCGACAACTGCGTCGTCTCGATGCCGATGCGGCTGCTGTAGATGAGGTCCGGCCGGGACAGGAAGTCCTCGGACGGAATCCCGGAAACGTCGTCGATGCCGGGGACAGGCAGGTCCTGCCCGAACTCATGGTTCTGTTGCTGGAACAGAAGGCCGCCGATCCACGTCACCCTGCCTTCGTCGTTCGAAACAAAACGCAGCTCCTCGGTGAACTCGTCCAGGTCAAAGAACGTGCTGAAGCCCAGGAGAAACTGATCCGGGAAGACCCCGGTGAGGAAATCCGTGAACACCGAGCCATCCTGGTAGAACTTCGAGTCGGCGCCGAAATACGAGGTGGCCGATGTCATCGTCGCGACGCCAAAGTCAATCTCCGCGACCAGCGATGCAACCATGACCTCCGCATCGGTCGGCGTCGGCATCGCGTTCTGCGTGTTCAGTTCGCCGGCCTCCTCGTAGTACTCGAACACCGAACCGATATCGGTCTCCTGGTAGCCGATACTGGCGTCCAGCAGGAAATAGTCGGTCGGTTCGTAGCGCAATGCCACCCGGCCGCCGATGTCACGGTTGTCATTGACGTTCTCCTTGCCAAGGACCGGACTGTCAATGTATCCGGCCTCGTCACGGTAAAAGCCGACCGCACGCACGGCGAGCTCATCCTCGATCAGCGGGGCGTTGCCGATGCCGCTGAACTCGTAGTTTCCGCCGCCATGTTCCGTGAACGAGCCGCCGGCACGAATCTGGCCGGAATACTCATCGAGCTTCGGCTTGGCCGAGATCATCCGAATCGTCCCGGACAGCGAACCGGCGCCATAGAGCGTTGCCTGGGGTCCGCGCATGACCTCGATCCGCTCGAGGTCCATGAGCGCAATGTTCGCGTTGATGGTCTGGGCCGCGATGGGCGCCTCGTCGAGATAGACGCCCACCGTGGGACGGAACTCCGGCCGGTCATCACGCATGTTGCCGACCGTCACGCCGCGCATTTCGATCTGGGTGCGTCCCGGTCCGCTCTGCTGGATCAGGTTCAATCCCGGCACCAGGCCGGCGTAGTCCTCGATGCCGGTTGCACCCGCCCGCTGCAGCTCCTCACTGGTCACCGCCCGCACGCTGAGCGCCACTTCCTGCAGTGAGGTCTCGCGCCGCTGGGCGGTGACCACGATCTCTTCCAGTCCCCTGGCGCCGATGGCCTGCGCATCTGCCTCGGTCTGACCCACAGCGCCATTTGCAGCAAACACCGACAGCACGGCGGCCGCGAGGCCGGCGAACAATTCGTTCTTTTTCGTGGTACGCATGGGATCCCCCACCTCTCGGCTCGTTGTCGAAGGGTCGAGCGAGATCGTGATGACCCCGCTGCCCGTGACGCCGCCGGAGAGACCCGTGCCG
>CAYMXG010000504.1:0-1912 GCA_964394115.1 uncultured Enterobacteriaceae bacterium
CAGCGGCATGTGCACGTCCAGGTAATGTTTCAGATTGAACACAGAGCCCGGTGTGTTCGGGTACAGGATGCTGACACAGTGCATGAACGATCGCCGCCGTCAGTCGTTCAGGCGCACGGGTAATTTTTGCAATCCATGCACAAACAGGTTTTCGTTGTAGGGATGGGGCGCGTCGTCCGCCAGCGCCATGCGCGGAAACGCCTCGAACAACCGGGCAACAGCAATGCGCGCCTCGAGCCGCGACAGATGCCGGCCGAGACACAGGTGAACGCCCTGGCTGAACCCCAGGTGCCGCGGCGCGGCGCCGCGGTCGATCACGAACTCTTCCGGACGCTCACAACAATTCGGGTCACGGTTGGCCGAAGCGAGTCCGAGCCAGACATGGTCGTCTTCCTTCAACTGCGTACCACCCAGCTGGATCCCCTTGCGCACGCGCCGGTCGCACATGTGGCCGGGACCATCAAAGCGCAGCACCTCCTCGATGCCGGCCGGAATCATGCCCGGATCACGCCGCATCTTTTCCAGTTCCTGCGGGTGGCGCAGGAACGAATAGGCGCTCAGGCCGATGAGATTCAACGTGGTCTCATGGGAACCGACAAAAATGAGCACCGCCTGGCCCACCGCCTCCTCCTCGGACAGCGTGCCCGCATCGGTGGCCTTGATGAGCAACGACAGGATGGTGGGGTCGGACGGCGGGTTCCGGCGTATCACGCCCATCATGTTTCGCAGGTAATCGGCCACGGCCTCGTAGGCCTCGGCGCCGTTCTTCCAGGCATTGGATTCCGGGTCCGGGTTGAATCCGTCGGAGATGCCCGGGGCCCAGGCGCCGAACAGTCGATGATCCTCCTGCGGCAGACCCAGTGTCAGCGGCATCAGGTACAGCGGGATGTCGTAGGCGAAATCGCGGATCAGATCGACATCATCCGACCCCTGCAGCCGGCCCACGGCGTCGCCGATGATGCCCTGCAGCTGCTGTTCAAAGCGCTGCAGATTCGGTACCGCGAAAAACCGCTCCAGCACGGAGCGCACGCGGCGATGATCGGGGTCATCCTTGAACAGCGGTCCGAGCCATTTCCTTACGGTCGGGTGCAGCCCCTGTTCCACGCGCGTGCGCTCCTTGGAAAAATGCTCGTCATCCTTCAGCACCGCCACGACGTCGTCGTAACGCGAGACGAACCAGACCCCGAATTCCGGGATCCAGTGCACGGGATCCTCTGCGCGCAGGCGGCGGAAATTTGCGTAGGGGTCCAGGAAGGTCTGGGCGTTGAGCAGCCTGGCTGGTTCAGCGCCGGTGGTGACGGGCATCGTGAATCCTCGGTTGTGAACGTGGGCGGGACGGGTGTTGCGGCGCGCGTCTAGAAACTCACGCGCGCTTCCACGGCGATGGAACGCGGCGGGTCCAGATACTTGAAATAGCTGCCGCCCGACAGTGGTACGTCGGTGCCGAAGGAGGCGGTGTGGGAGTCGGAAAGATTGCGCCCGATCAGCCGCACCTGCCATGTGCCCGATGCGCTGCCAATCCCGACACTGACATTCGCCTTCCAGTAGGAATCCTGCTTGTTGTTCGGATCCGCGTCCTGGTCCAGGAAATACTCATCCGACCAGCTCACGTCCGCGAACACACTCAGCAGCAGGCTCTCGAACACCGGCTGCGAATAGTCGCCGTACAGGTCGAATGCCAGCGCCGGGGCATAATCCCGATCCTCGCCGCCCAGATCGCAGTTGCCGTTCGGAGCATCCGGGACGCGCCCGTAGGGGCAACCGCCGATGAATTCGTTGTACTCGGAATTGAGCACCGACACCGCGCTGCCCACGGTCAGGTTGTCGGTCGCCCGCCAGGCGGCTTCAAACTCGGCTCCGGTGGCGGTGGACTGGGCGGCGTTGCCCACGCGGAACGCCAGGATGCCATCGA
>CAYMXG010000505.1:0-1903 GCA_964394115.1 uncultured Enterobacteriaceae bacterium
ACCATGGCGCGCAGCTTGGCGTCGGCTACGGTGCGCGGCAGGTATTTCATGCCGCAATCCGGCGCCAGTATGACGTCTTCGGGGCGGATGAACTGCAGCGCACGGCGCACCCGCGCCGCCACTTCCTGCGGCGTCTCCACGTTCATGTCCGCCAGGTTGATGCACCCCACCATGATCTGCTTGCCGGGCAGGGACTTCAGCACCGCGCAGTCGAGACCCGATTGGGCGGTCTCGATGGACACCTGTCGGCAACTGCACCCACCCAGCTCGGACAGGAATGAGTAGCCACTGGGACGTTCGTGGATGATGGCCGCGTAGCCGAAACAGATGTGCACGGCGGTATTGCCAGTGATGCCTTCCAGGGCGCGGTTTAACGCCTTCAGGCCGTACTGGCGCGCCTTCTCCGGCCGCGCCTGCATATAGGGTTCATCAATCTGCACCACGTCCGCGCCGGCAGCGAACAGGTCCCGGATCTCCTGGTTCAAGGCTGCGGCGTAATCCAGCGCAGCTTCCTCGTCGGTGGCATAGAAATCGTTCTGGGCCTGCTGCGTCATCGTGAACGGACCGGGAACGGTAATCTTCACCTGGCGCCGGGTATGGCTGCGCAGGAAGCGCAGGTCATCCACTTCCACGGCATGCCGGCGCCGGATGGGACCCACGATGCGCGGCACCGGATTGGGATGCCCGGACCGATCCAGGGCACTGCCGGGATTTTCCAGGTCCACGCCGTCCAGGGCGGTGGCAAAACGGTTGGAGTAACTCTCACGGCGGATCTCACCGTCGGTGACGATGTCGATGCCGGCCTCCTCCTGGGCACGAATGGCCACCAGCGTGGCATCGTTCATGGCCTCCTCGAGCCACGGCGCGGGAACGCGCCACAGTTCCCGGGCGCGGACCCGGGGTGGAAAGCGCCCCGCCAGTTTTTCGCGGTCGATGAGCCAGTCGGGTTGCGGATAACTGCCAACGAGTGTGGTGGGAAACAACATGGGGCGGATTATGACCCAACTGCCCGGGCCAAGGCACGTGCCCCATGCCGGTCAAATCTCCACGCGCGTGCCCAGTTCCACGACACGGTTGGCCGGGATGTTCAGATAATCCGTGATGTCGCTGGCATTGCGCGCCATGGCCGCAAACAACCGGTCGCGCCACAACGCCATACCCGAGGCCCGCCCGGCCACCGGCACAATCTTCTGTCTCGACACAAAATAGGACGTGGTCATGGGATTGATATCCAGGCCCCGGTCGGCGACGCGTTCCATCACATCAGCAACATCGGGCTGGTTCATGAACCCGTAGCGGGCGGTGACGCGGTGACAGCCGGGCGCCAGAAGTTCGATATGCACGCGCTCCTCCTGCGCCACCCATGGCACTTCGCGAAATTCGATGGTGAGAAAGACCACTTGTTCGTGCAGCACCTGGTTGTGATGCAGATTATGCATCAGCGCATGGGGCGTGGCGTCGGGCGTCGCAGTCAGGAACACGGCCGTGCCAGGGACACGCGGCGGCGGGTAGCGCAGCAATTGCTGCAGAAATTCGCCCAGCGGCAGGGCCGATTCCCGCAACCTGACATTCAGCGCGGCCCGGCCCTCACGCCAGGTGCGCATGAGAACAAACACCAGCGCGCCAAGGATGAGCGGGAACCAGCCGCCCTGCAGCACCTTGATCAGGGACGCCGACAAAAATGCGCTGTCGATGGCCAGAAATACCCCGGTCGCGAGCACGCAGACAAGCAGCGGATAATTCCAGCGGTAACGGATCACAAAAAAAGTCAGCAAGGTGGTCGTCAGCATTGTCCCCATGACCGCGACACCATAGGCCGATGCCAATGCGGACGATGATCCGAACCCCGCCACGGCCGCCAGCACCGCCGCCAGCAACATCCAGTTCACGCCCGGCATGTAGA
>CAYMXG010000506.1:0-1900 GCA_964394115.1 uncultured Enterobacteriaceae bacterium
GCAGACGGTCACCGGGATACCGGAGACGCACATCGTCATGGCGTTGTTCGAGGGCTTGGTGTCCAAGGACCCGGAGGATCTGGGTCCCCGACCCGGCGTCGCAGAACGCTGGACCGTATCTTCAGACCAACGCATCTACACCTTTTACCTGCGCCCCGATGCACGCTGGTCCAATGGCGAGCCATTGACCGCAACGGATTTTGCCTGGTCCTGGCGCCGTGCGCTGACCCCCGCCCTCGGCAATCTGTATGCCTACATGTATTACCACATTCGTAATGCAGAGGCGTTTCACCGCGGCGCGATTTCAGACTTCAGCGAAGTGGGCGTCCGGGCACTGGACGATCACAGGCTGGAAGTGGAACTGGATGAGCCAGTCCCCTACTTTCTGCAGCTCCTGGATCATCACAGCTTCTATCCGGTCAACCCCCGGGTGATTGAGCGTTTCGGCGCCATGGACGAGCGCGGCACACGCTGGACCCGCCCCGGCAATTTTGTCGGCAACGGCGCATTTATGCTGGATCAATGGCAGCTGAACCGCAGGCTGACCGTGAAGCGCAATCCCCATTATTGGGACGCGGCGCGCGTGCGCCTGAACGCCATCCATTTCTACCCGATCCCCATCGCCAGCACCGAAGAACGCATGTACCGTGCGGGTCAATTGCATATCACCGATCGGGTGCCGGCGGAAAAAATAGCCGTGTACCGGGAACGGGATCCGGCGTCGCTGCGCATCACGCCCTACCTGGGATCCTATTTTTACCGTTTCAATGTCAACGTGCCGCCACTGAATGATGTCCGCGTCCGGCGCGCGCTGGCGCTGGCCATCGACCGCAGTCAAATCGTCGAACACATCACTCTGGGCGGCCAGCAACCCGCCGGTTTTCTGACGCCGCCGGATACGGCCGGCTATACCGCCGATGCCGGTGTCGGCCATGACCCGGATGCGGCCCGCGCATTACTGGCCGCGGCGGGATTCCCCGGCGGCCGGGGTTTCCCGGAACTGGAATTGATGTTCAATGCCGATGAACTGAATCGAAAGATCGCCACCGCGATCCAGCAGATGTGGAGCCGGGAACTGGGCATACAGGTTGCCCTCGTGAGCCAGGACTGGAAGGTTCACCTAAGCCGTGAGAGCAACCTGCAATATGCGATCTCGCGCGCCTCATGGATCGGTGACTATGTAGACCCCACTACATTCCTGGATCTGTTTCGCTCCGCTGGCGGCAACAATCGCACCGGCTGGAAAAATGCCGCCTATGACGCGCTGCTGGACGAGGCGACGCAAGCCACCGACACCGCGACGCGCCTGGAGCGCCTGCGCCAGGCGGAAAACCTGCTGCTGCAGGAACTGCCCATTGTGCCGCTGTATATCTACACCCAGGTACGCCTGGTCGCACCGCAACTGTGCGGCTGGCAGGCAAACCTGCTCGATCAACACCCTTACAAGTATTTGTCGATAGACGCCACCGGCAAGGGCTGCCTGTGAGCGGATTTCTGCTGCGGCGGTTGTTGCAGGCCATTCCGGTGTTGCTAGTGGTGGTCACGCTGGCGTTCTTCCTGGTGCGGCTTGCGCCCGGCGGGCCGTTCGACGCCGAACGCGCCGTGCCACCCGAGGTGTTGAAGAGCCTGAACGCGCGTTATCACCTGGATGACCCCTGGCACCGCCAATACCTCGACTACCTTGGCCGCGCATTGCGAGGCGACCTGGGACCGTCATTCAAGTATCCCGGACGATCAGTAAACGAGATCCTGGCAGCCGGATTTCCCATCACGCTTGAACTCGGCTGCTATGCCCTGCTGGTGGCGTTGGGGCTCGGCATCATCACCGGCGTGCTGGCAGCCATGCGCCCGCGGCAATGGATCGATTATGCCGCCATGGCCGTGGCCATGGGCGGCATCT
>CAYMXG010000507.1:0-1892 GCA_964394115.1 uncultured Enterobacteriaceae bacterium
GCTGGCGGAGGAGTTGACCCAGGATGCGTTCGTGCAGGCGTGGCGGCAGTTGCACAGTTTCCGCGGTGAAGCGCGCTTCGCCACGTGGTTGCACCGCGTGGCCGTGAACACGGTTTTGACCTGGCAACGCAAACACGGACCCTGGTTGCGCTGGTTGCGCGGTGACCGCGGCGAGATCCCGGAGCAGGCGGTGGAGGAAACCTCCGGCGTGGCGCGGGACCTGGAGACTGCCATCGCCCGGCTGCCGCTGCGCGCCCGGCAGGTGTTTATGTTGCTGGATGTGGAAGGCCATACCCATGAGGAGGCGGCCGATTTACTCGGGATCAATGTGGGCACGAGCAAGTCCCAATTGTTTCGTGCCCGGGAATTACTGCGAGGCATGCTCACATGAACCAGAATGACACCCCGGAATGGCTCCGGTCGCACCTGCAGGCGTTGCCGGCAGAGATCCCGCCGGCGCGGGATTTGTGGCCCGATATTGCCCGGCGGCTGGATCGGGCCGGGCACTCCCGCTGGATGCCGGCGGCGGTAGCCGCGAGCGTGCTGATCAGCGTGGCCGCGACGTGGTTCACCTGGCAGGTGTTCGAGCAGCAGCGCCGCGACGCGGCCGCGTTACTCGCCGCGCAACAAATGCTACAGGAGATCCGCCAGCCGTACCTGCCGGTGCGCGCGGAGTTCGAGGTGCAGTGGCCGGCGCTGCGCGCGCAACTGGATCCGGATACCGCAGCGGTGGTGGAGCACAACCTGGAGATCATCCACAAGGCCAATGCAGAACTGGCGCGCGCCCTGGAACGCCAGCCCGACAGCCCGGTAGTGCGGCAGTTGTTGCGCCAGACCATGACCCAGGAGGTGGATGTATATCGGCGTGCCGCAGCGGCAGGTCGTCCCGTCATTTAAGGAAACAATGCATGAGACCCGGAAGCATCATGTTGGCGGAAATGCGTGGGTCGTCATACCGGCGGTCACCCCGGTGAAAACCGGGGCGGTATCCAGACAATTACTGAGCCTTGCGCAATGGGTGGATACCACTTCGTCATTCCGGAAACCGCGCTGCGGTTATCCGGAATCCAGTCGTTGCCTTAATGCCGGCTGGATTCCGGGTCGCGGGTCCTGCGGACCCTTGCCGGGAATGACGTCTGAAGTGTTCAGTAATTCTGCAAGTCTCGATAATACTGGACCCTGGCCCCCGTGTTGTAGCACGGGGCAGGCTTCACCGGGGTGACGGGTTTTAAACCTTTTGACGGAGGATTCCGTCTTAATGCAACAGGTGCTCAATTTAATGCGCGCGGCGGTCGCCGCGACAGGGAGCGGATCATGAACAGACTGATAATTACGGCTTTGGGAATGTGCCTGACCGGCATGGTTTGTGCGGGTGAGGCAGTGGATAAACAACTGGATGCAGATCCCTCCGGCGAAGTCGTGATCAACGTGGTGCGCGGGGCGGTCACGGTAGTGGGCTGGGACCAGGCCGCGGTGCATGTAAAAGGCGAACGCGACGAAAAGTCGGAAGAGTTCATCTTTGCGCGTGAGGGCAACGTCATTCGCATTTCGGATGAACTGAAATCGCGCCGCAGCGGTGGCGATGCCAACGGCACCCAAATCACCGTTCAGGTGCCGCGCAACAGCTCGGTGGAATTGGAAAGCGTCTCCGCAAACCAGGACGTGCGCGAAATCAACGGTGTGGTCCGCCTGGATTCCGTCAGCGGCGAGATTAACGCAGCAGGACTCGAACGCAGTGCCAATCTTGCCAGCGTCAGCGGTGACATCAGGTTGCATGGTGGCAGCGGGGAGGTGCGCGTGGACAGTGTCAGTGGGAACATAAAGATGGAGATCAATGCGCAGCGCCTGCAGGCGGAATCCGTGTCCGGCGACGTCGAAGTGGAAAACGCCGG
>CAYMXG010000508.1:0-1890 GCA_964394115.1 uncultured Enterobacteriaceae bacterium
GATTGCCAATGGCCAAACCGAACTATGCCCACGCCAAGCGTCAACGCGAGCTCGCCAAGAAACAGAAGAAGGAAGAAAAGCGGCTGCGGAAACCTGACTCAAAGGAACCACCGGCCCCGGCAGACCTGCCGCCACCGGCGAATTAACCTTCCCTGGCCGCGCCGGCCAATCCAACATGTACCTGCTGCTGAAACTCGTGCATATCGCCGCGGTGGTCATGTTCATCGGCAACATCACCACCGGCCTGTTCTGGCACCGGCATGCGGCGCAAACTCGCGATCCGCGGCTGCTCGCCCACGCCATGGACGGCATTATCCGGAGTGATCGGCTGTTCACCATCCCTTCCGTGATCATCATCGTGATCACCGGCGTGATGGCGGCCATGCTGGAGCATCTGCCGCTACTGGGCACGGGCTGGATTGCCTGGACCCTCCTGCTGTTTACTGTTTCCGGATTGGTGTTCGCGTTCAGCGTGGTGCCACTGCAGCGGCAATTGCGCGACATCGCCCGCGCGGGCGCCGCGTCAGGCACGTTCGATTACGCGCAATACCATGCCCGGGCGCTGCGCTGGGAATACTGGGGGGCTGTTGCCCTGCTCACGCCGCTTACAGCCATGGTATTGATGGTGTTGAAACCCGGCGCGTAGCAACACAGACAATGACGATTTGCGCATCCGAGCGCCTGCGCCTGCGTCATTTTGTCCTGGCCGACGCGGAATTTATCCTGCGCCTGTTGAACGAACCTTCATTCATCCGCCATATCGCCGACAAGGGCGTTCGCACCCTCGCAGATGCCCGCAGCTACCTGCGAACCGGCCCCCTGGCCGGCTATGCCACGCACGGATTCGGGCTGAATTGCATCGAAATGAAGGATTCCGGAACTCCGATCGGCATGTGCGGCATTCTTAAACGCGACAGCCTGCCGGACCCCGACCTGGGGTATGCCCTCCTGCCCGAAAACTGGTCCCGTGGATATGCCTTCGAGGCGGCCTGCGCAATCATGACTCATGCGGAGCAGGTGCTGCGCCTGCCGCGCGTGCTCGCCATCACCAATGCGGACAATGCTGCATCGATTCGCTTGCTGGAAAAGACCCGTTTCCGCTTTGTGGGTCCGGTTCGATTGTCAGCAGACGAGCCGGAATTGAAACTTTATTCCTCGGAACTGTCACGCTCCGCGGCCATGCCGGTCTGAGCGTTGCCTGCCTCCGGGCCGTCGTATCCACGTTACGGGCGGTTCTCCTTCCTGCCTGCCAGGACCTCTCGCTGGCACGGTTCCGGCGCCAGGACCACGGTATTCTTGCCGCTTTGCTTGCCGGTATACAGGGCCTCATCCGCCAGCCGCAGCAACTCCTCGGCCTCCATGTCAGATCCGGTGCCGGCACTGGCCACGCCGATGGTGACAGTGACAATGCCCGAAACCTGGGAGGTCTCATGGCGCATACCCAGAGCCATTACTTCCGTTCTCACCCGCTCCGCCAACGCCTGCGCATCCTCTGCGGAGGTGCCGGGAAGTATCGCGGCAAATTCCTCCCCGCCGTAGCGCGCCACCGTGTCCACGGCGCGACGCAAGACATCGGTGACGACCTGCGCCACGGCGTGCAGTGCCGCATCTCCCTGCTGATGTCCGTAGCGGTCGTTATAGCGTTTGAAGTCGTCCACATCGAGGATCAACAGGCTGAGCGGCTGGTTGGTGCGCTGAAGCATCGCCCATGCCGAGCGCAGTTGTTCATCAAAGTAGCGGCGATTCTTGAGCCCGGTAAGCGCGTCCTCAAATGACAGGCGCTTCAATTCCTCGGCCTGTGCGTTGATGCGGTCCAGCAATGCATCAAACTCCTGCGCCAGTTTGCCGATTTCATCGTTGCGCGGATTATTCAGCCGGCGCGTGTACTCG
>CAYMXG010000509.1:0-1890 GCA_964394115.1 uncultured Enterobacteriaceae bacterium
ACCGGCCTTCGCCGGTATGACGCCAAGGACGCGTGTTCAGGACTCTATTTACCGGCGTTCAACTGCAACGCGCCGACAATCTCGGATACATGCTTGTGCCCGTGCCGCGCGAGGTAGGCGCTGACCCCCGCATTTATGGTCTGGCACGCAAGGGGCTCATAGAACAGGGCTGTGCCCACGCCCACCGCTGACGCCCCCGCCAGCAGGAATTCAATCGCATCTTCGGCGCTCGCAATCCCGCCCTGGCCGATGATCGGCACATTGTGCGCGCGGCATACCTGGTACACCTGGTACACCTTCAGCAGCGCAATGGGCTTGATGGCCGGCCCGGACAGGCCGCCCTGGTTATGTCCAATTACCGGGCGCCGCTGTTCAATGTCTATGCTCATGCCGGAAATCGTGTTGATCACCGCGAACCCATCGGACCCTGCCTCCAGGCAGCGGCGCGCGTTCTCTGCGATATCCGTCTGGTTCGGTGACAACTTGGTGATCAGCGGCTTCCTTGTCTCCCGCCGGCACGCCGCCACGACGCGCGCAGACATGTCCGGAAAATTTCCGAACTGCACCCCGCCCTCCTTGACGTTCGGACAGGAGATATTGATCTCCATGGCATCAATGGGTGAATCGTCAAATATTCGCGCCACCTCTGCATACTCTTCCAGCGTGGACCCGCACACATTGGCGATGAAGCGCGTCTCGCTGAAATCCAGCCGCGGCAGGTATTCATCCACCACCGCGCGCGCCCCGGGATTCTGCAGGCCGATGGAATTCAGCATGCCCTGCCAGGTTTCGGCAACGCGGTGCGGGGGATTCCCCAGCCGCGGCGCCAGTGTCGTGCCCTTCAGGCAGATGGCGCCAACATCGCGGTTCGAGAATCCCTTGATGCGGGTGTACTCCTCCCCGAAACCCACGCATCCTGACAACAATACCAGCGGGGTGTTGAAGTCCATGCCCAGGTAGCGCATGCGCAGGGCATTGGTGTTCGGCTGGTCCACGGGGTGCGGCGAGGAAGGCGTCATTCCAAGGGTATGATACTACGCCGAGCGAATTGCACTAACGGGAAGGTCTCCCATGTTCCATGTCGTACTTTATCAACCCGAGATCCCGCCCAATACCGGCAACATCATCCGCCTGTGCGCGAATACCGGCGCACACCTGCATTTGATCCATCCCATGGGATTTGAACTGGACGAAAGCCGCCTGCGGCGCGCGCACCTGGACTACAGCGACATGACCAACGTCAGGGAATACGCCAGCCTCGCGGAGGTTGTGAAGTCCGGACCCATTAACCGGCTGTTTGCGCTCTCCACCCGCGGCACCACTGACTATGACAGCGTTGCCTACCAGTCCGGGGATGGTTTCCTGTTTGGCCCGGAGACCCGTGGGCTGCCGGCAGAGGTGCTTGAATCGATTCCCGCCAATCAGCGACTGCGCATCCCCATGCTCGCCGGCAACCGTTCGTTGAATCTGTCGAATGCCGTGGCCGTCGTGAACTATGAAGCGTGGCGTCAGCAGTCGTTCAAGGGGCGTTCGTAACGAATAGACGGACTGAACGCGAAATCCGCGTCAGGTCTCCATTGGCGCCGCGAACGGCAGAAGCATTGATCGTGTAAATATTGTAAGTATCGGGCGCCTCGGTCACCGCGGTGCTGCTGCACGTGACCGTGACCGAATAGCCGTCAATGGTGAAACTGGTGGAGGCGGCACAGGACCCATTCAGCGCCCGCAGAGCCCCCCAATCCGCGCCACTGCGCGCGGCGAACCAGGCCTGCATGCCATTGAAGGAAAGCACGGTACTCAACTGCCCCACCGTGCCCTGGGTGGACATGTACACGCCCACCAGCCCGAGCAGGGTAATCAGCACCAGCGCGATCATGGCGCTGAATCCGG
>CAYMXG010000510.1:0-1887 GCA_964394115.1 uncultured Enterobacteriaceae bacterium
CCAGCCTGCGTATTTCTTCCGGGCGTATATGTGCTTTCATGGGCATTGTCCCCATGATCTTCCCCTTGATAAGCAGCGCATTGCCGTCACGCTGAACCGCCGTGATGCACATCAGTTCATTGTTATCAGGCGTGTAGATTTTCACTAATTCACCAATGCATCAAAATCAATCCCGAGATCCTCGCAGATTTTTATCGCCGTGGCGCGCCCACCGCCGAATACCCCTCCGCCAGGATGCATGAAGCACCCGGTCAGGTAGAAGCGTTCCAGCCCGGGCACGGTATATTGCGCCAGCTCCGGGGTCGGGCGGTGGCCACCGAACTGGTAGAGAAACGGTCCTGTGCCGTGCACATCGCCACGCTGAAAACTCGGCGAACTCCGCTCTATGTCGAGCGGTGTATCGTATCGCCGTCCAATGATGTTCTCCGCGTTCAGATTGCTGACGTAGCGGCGGTAATTGTCAAGCATAAAGTCGCCAATCTCTTCTTTGCGCTCATCCCAGCGGGAGGCGCCACCGTCCTTGAGTTCGAACGGCATGAAGCCCCACAGGCAAAGAGTCGCCTTGTCCACGGGTGCACGCGTGGGATCATGGCGTGAGTTGACCAGCGCAGTCATCATTGGGTGTTGCGGGATCTCCCCGTAACGAAAACTGTCAAAGCCGCGCCGAAACGTCTCAAGACTGCCTGGCACAAGTCCCGCGAGAAATGCCTGTCCTGGAATATCGCCGGCAAGATAATTCGGAGGCGCATGCAAGGCAAAATGCGCCACCGCAGGAGCGTAGCTCGAGGGGTGGATCCGTTTTGCATTGGCTACAACCCGCTCGTCGAGCCCTTCCAGATAACGGTCGAGCAACCATGGATGGATCGTGGCCAGCACTGCGCTGCGGGATCGGATTACTTCACAGTCGCGGGTTTCCACCCCCACCGCACGGCCACTTTCAGTCATGACCTTGACAACGTCAGTGCCTGCCCGCAGTTCGGCCCCATTGGCGTGGAGACACCGGATAAGGGCGTCTACCAGTACGCCACTGCCCCCCTCGGGCATGCCGCTGGGATAAGTGTGAACAAAACCGGGCATCGTATAGAGCGTAATACCGGTCCCTTTCTCGTCCGGTCCGACCAGGCCCTCGGATACGAACTTGAGCAAGTGAATAATGACCTTCTCATGTTCGAACCATTCGGTGACCAGGTCATATACGCTCATCTGCAATGCACGCATCAGGTCCTGCCCCTCCGCGCTCTGATCGAGAAGCGCCCAGAATGGTCCATGCGGGGCAGGAGGCACGAACAGGGAGGAAACAAGCAATGGCAATACCCGCTGGCTCATTTTTACAAATCGGCGATATGCCATCGCATCGCGCGGCGAGATCGCGGCGATTGATTCACATGTCCGGTCAATGTCGGTATAGGTAACGATGAAGGTATGATCATCAAAAATGCTGGAAAACACCGCCTCAGGATAGATGTATCGCAGGCCAAACCTGGACAACAACTGCAACTCGTCGTTTTGGATAAGGGGGTTTGCCTGGATGTATACGTGGGCGCTTGAATGGATGTCGTGTTTGAAACCCGGCGCAACAATTTCACGCGTCACAACGCCTCCGCCAAACCAGTCATTGCGTTCGAGCACGATGACCCGTTGCCCGGCCTTTGCAAGGTAGGCGGCGGCAATCAGCGCATTATGCCCGGAGCCGACGACAACGATATCGAATTGCTGGTCCAAGATGCCCGGCACTCCCGATCAATCCGTCGCCAACACAGATTCCTCCGGGTGTTCATTTCGCCCGGATTCAGGTTGTGGTGACTGTACCCCAAGCTCCACGATCCGGATTCTGAGCGGCGCACAGCGTCATTGGCTATCCAGAAAGGGAACGGACTGTCCACTTAT
>CAYMXG010000511.1:0-1876 GCA_964394115.1 uncultured Enterobacteriaceae bacterium
GATTCCAGCGCCGCCAGCCAGTGCAGGTAATAGGTGTCGCCGAGATCCGCATCGCCACCCGCCTGCGCCGCCTTGATGCATTGCCCAAGCTGCTCCGCCCATTCCTTCCACGAAAACACGCCCTGTTCCTGCAACCGCACCACCATGGCAAACGCCTGCGCTTCCCATGGCGCGCGAAACACCGGGCCGTCATTGTCCACGGGGATCCCCGCAAGCTGTTGCAGGTCGGGTCTGCTCACGGCGCCTGCGGCTCCATGTACTCCTCAAACAAATCTATATAGACGGCATCACGCGCGGGGGCGTCCTCGCCCCACAGCTCACGGGCGGAAAAACGCACACTGTAGACATGCTGTGGCCGATCCGGACCGCCATGGGCATTGGTATCGGGCAACAGGAAGATGCCGTGATCCTGCTCGACGCGGCCGCGTCGGCCACGCACGTAACGCGCAAGGCGGGTATGACACAAAGGATGCATGTTCTTCGCGACGACGGGATCCCCGGGCTTGAAGCGCGGCTTGATCTCCGCGTCAACACTGGAGGGGAGGCGATGGAAGAGAGCATACATCGCCACGTCCTTCGGCAACGACTGTGCCGGGGTTTTGGGCTTGCCTGCCGCGTGGCCGCGTTCCAGTTCCGCCTCGGTCACGAGCTTCTTTTCCAATAGCAAAGCGATCAACGCCCGCACCCAGCCCTCGTAATAGCTCATGCGCAGGTAGATGGGCGGCGGGATGGACTCGGTGGCGCGGCGGATCTCATCCACCTTGAAGTACCGGGCCCCGAGCAATGCGATGGCATGGGCAAAGATCATGCGTTCCCAGTCCGCGTGAAACACCGGTTCGTGCTTTTCGCGCAGCACCGGGCCCATGTTGTCCATGCCGCCCATGTCGTGGATGCCGTTCATCGCGGTTGCCTCCCCTCAGCGCCGGTACGGCGGCAACAGCGCCGTGCCGATCATGGAATCGCGGGTCACCAGTTTCGCCAGTTGCTGTTCCGACAACTTGTCCGTGCCATTGGGCCGCATCGGCAACACCAGGTAGCGGATATCCGAATTGCTGTCCCAGACGCGTACTTCCACGTCACTGCCCAGTTGCACGCCGAATTCCTTTAGCAGGCCACGTGGATCGCGCACGGCGCGGGAACGGTAAGGCGCGCTCTTGTACCAGACCGGCGGCAGGCCCAGCGTGGACCACGGGTAGCAGGAACACAGCGTGCACACGACCATGTTGTGTATGGCGGGCGTGTTTTCCCTGACCGCCATGTGGGCACCTTCGAATCCGCCAAAGCCCATGGCTTCAATGGCCGCGGAACCGTCCTCCAGCAGCAATTTCCTGAACGCGGGATCGGTCCACGCGCGCGCCACCACCTGCGCGCCGCAATGCGGACCGATTTTGGTCTCGTATTGTTCGACGATGAAATCGAGGGTTTCCTGCTGCACCATGCCCTTCTCGGCCAGCACGGACGCCAGTGCCTTGACACGCACCTGCACGTCGGTCAGCGCGGGAGGTGGTCTATGCATGCCCATTGTCTGCCCCCATCCTGATGGTGCACAGTGGCACCATGTGAATTTACAGAGGTGGCTCTTTTTGCGGCCACATCCTGCCCGATGATAGTACACGTCAAGCGGCGCAGGCAACCGTCATTTTGCGCAAAATTGGCGTCGCCGCGCGCCTTCAACGACAATTCATCCGCTATCATCGCACGGGGGAAACAGCATGCCATTCTGCAAAGTCGAAAAGGATGTCCGCATCTATTACGAAACCTACGGCAAGGGCACACCGATCGTCTTCGTGCATGGCGGTGGCGTCAGCCACGAGTTCTGGGAACAGCAGGTTTACCATTTTGCCGATCATCATCAGACCGTGGCGATTGATCTGCG
>CAYMXG010000512.1:0-1869 GCA_964394115.1 uncultured Enterobacteriaceae bacterium
CGCGCCAATACCCGTTTCACATTGCCGTCCAGGATCGGCACCGGGAGATTATGCGACAGCGCCAGGATCGCCCCCGCCGTGGAACGGCCAATGCCGGGTAATGCCTCCAACCCGGTCAGGGTCCGGGGCAGCGCGCCGCCATGCTGCTGCATGATCTGCTGCGCAGCCCGATGCAGGCAGCGCGCACGGGCGTAGTAACCCAGGCCGGACCACAGGCCCAGCACATCATCAAGGGGGGCGGCGGCGAGAATCCCCGCGTCCGGGAAGCGTTGCATGAAGCGCGCAAAGTATGGAATGACCGTAGACACCTGCGTCTGCTGCAACATGATTTCTGAGATCCAGACGCGGTAGGGCGTGGGATTGGTCTGCCATGGAAGGTCGTGGCGTCCATGTCGGGAAAACCAGAGGAGAACGCGCTCGGCAAATTCACTCATTTCGCGAGCTTTTCTATGCGCACGCCGGTTTCCTTCGCCGCCGCCAGCATCTTGCGCTTGATGATCCATGGGCCAACCACGGGTGGAACCCAGAAGCGCGGCTGCAACTGGGAATGAAACGCCACCCGCGTCTGGTTCTCTCCGACCTGACTGAATTCCCATTCCGAATAGCCGGACACGAAATCGCTGCCCTCGGGGTCCACGATCGATAACATCCGCTCCGGTGTTGGATAGCGGACGGCCTCCACCATGATTGCGGTGAAACAGTAAACGAGGAAGCAGGCGCGATAGACGACGCGGCGCCGCTCCGGATCAATGGCTGAGGGTGGCAGGCGCCGTGATTCGATAATGGAAGAACTGAGCCGATGCAGGCCGTCATAGTCCGTGACGACAGCCCGCACGTTGGCAACGGGCGCATTCAGCACCATGGTCAGATCGACGGTGTACACGCCCTGCTTGTGCCGGGCCCGCACCTGCTCCACCGAGCCCGCCAGCACCAGCGACATCGGCAACAGCAGCCAGAGCGTCGCGAGCAGCGGGCGCAAACCTATCACTCGTCCTTGCCGAATATACCCTTGAGTCCTTCCGTCAAATCCTTGACCGGATCCGACTGCTGTGGCTCCGTGGTTGTGGTGGTCGCGGGCTTCTTCTTTTTCTTTGCAGCAGTCGTGGTCGTGGCCGCGGGCGCCGTTGTTGTCGTGGTCGAAGTCCCTGCCGCCGGCGCCGTCGTGGTCGCGGGTGCGGCGGTGGTGCCACCGGGGATCAATTTGCCCGGCAATCCGAGCACCCCCTGCAACAGCTTCACGCCCATCGCCGCAATCAACTTCGTCGCATCACAGTCCCGCTTGTAGTCATTCAGCGGGCCCCTGAGCCTGCAATCCAGCGGCACGCCCTCCAGCTTGCCCTCCTGCAAGTCCTTGCCTCCCTGCCCCTTGGATGTGGCCACTATGGTTGCCGTCAGTTTGTAGTCGATGGTGTTCGCGGGCAGGTTTGCCACAATGCCCTTGCCGCTGATACGCACCCCGGGTCCGGCGCCTTTCAAATCGTCCAGTGTGATTACGCCATTGGTGGCGACTGGATTGCCGGTGACTTCACTCAGGTCGGTTTCTTCCGCGTCGGACACTTTCAGGCTGAAGGAATCCTTGAGCGCCTGGCCCTGGCGCATGATCTTGCCCAGGTCATATCCCTTGATGGCGCCGTTCTTCACGCTGAAACCCATCTGGCCGTTCAGGGTGCGCTTGAGCGCCGGCGCCGTGGCGCCCAGGCCAACCAGTGCAGCGCTGAAATTGGCGGTACCTCGGGCCTTGGCCTTGCCGGTCACGTCTTTCAGCAACGGCTCGAGCTGAACACCCTGCAATTTCAAGTTCAAGGTCATCTTCGGCACCTTGCCGGTGAAATCGGAGGCAATATTGCCGTCATAGGTGCCCTGGTAAAC
>CAYMXG010000513.1:0-1862 GCA_964394115.1 uncultured Enterobacteriaceae bacterium
ATCAGACTACCGGTCAGAGCATGGCGCGGGGTGCGGCAAGGGGTGCTGCCATCGGGGCCATCGCCGGGGATGCAGGCAAGGGTGCCGCGGCTGGTGCCCTGCTGGGAGGTCTTCGCAGGCGCTGATGGCTTCTGATTACTGGTGCCGGGAGAGGGAATCGAACCCACACGGTGTCACCACCACCGGATTTTGAGTCCGGCGCGTCTACCAGTTCCGCCATCCCGGCAAGGGGTGTGACAGGGGCGGGGAGTATATCAGCGGTGTGACGAAGCAGGGAAACATGGCTTCGTCAGGCGCGAAAAAACACGAATGTAGAATGTCGAATATTGTATTTCGGCGCTGGATTTTGCCGCGACACTCAATATTCCATTGAGCCATGCAGAAATCCTGAACATTTAGCGTGTCATTCCGGGCAAGGGTCCGCAGGACCCGCGACCCGGAATCCAGTGGGATTAAAGCGAAAGACTGGAATCCGGATAGCGCCCCGGATCAAGTCCGGGGCTGAAGGTTCACGCGCCGCTTCCGGATTGAACAATGATCCCGGTTCCACCTATGAAACTTTCCTGCTGGGCAGCACACTAGCCCTTACATGCTCTGCAGCGACTTCGACTACGATCTGCCTCCGGACCTCATCGCCCAGCATCCGGCCGAGCCCCGCGACAGCGCGCGGATGCTGCTGCTTTCCCGCCAGACCGGACACATTGAACATCGCGGCATCCAGGATTTTCCGGATTGCCTGGGCGCCGGCGATCTGCTCGTGTTCAACGACACGCGTGTCATCCCGGCGCGCCTGTTCGGACGCAAGCAGACCGGTGGGCGCATGGAGATACTGGTGGAACGTCTGCGCGGGGCGCGGGAGTGCCTGGCGCAATTGCGTGATGCCAGGTCGGCCCGGCCGGGGACGCGCATCACCATTGACGGCAGCGATGGCGCCTGCCTGGAAGTGCTCGGACGCGAGGAGGAGTTTTTCACGCTGCGGCGCGTGGACGGGGGCACGATCATGGAACTGCTGGACCAGGCCGGGCACGTGCCGCTGCCGCCGTATATCGATCGCGCCGACGCGCCGGCGGATCGCGAGCAATACCAGACCATCTTCGCACGCCGGCCGGGCGCGGTGGCCGCACCGACGGCCGGCCTGCATTTCACGCCGGATTTGCTCGCGGCGATTGGCAGGCGCGGCGTGGAAACCGGGTATGTGACGCTGCACGTGGGCGCCGGCACCTTCCAGCCGTTGCGCAGCGCGGATGTCGAATCACACCGGATGCACAGTGAATGGCATGAAGTGAATGAGTTGCTGTGCGAACAGGTGGAGCGGGCACGCCAACGCGGTGGCCGCATCGTGGCGGTGGGGACCACCAGCGTTCGTTGCCTGGAGTCCGCAGCCCGCGGCGGGGCGCTGCAACCGGCCCGGGGCGAGACGGATATCTTCATCTACCCCGGTTTTGAGTTCCGCGCCGTGGATGCGATGCTGACCAACTTCCACCTGCCGCGTTCGACATTATTGATGTTGGCCTGCGCCTTCGCCGGGCGGGAGCATTTACTGGCCGCGTACCACGAGGCGGTGCGGTCGCGGTATCGATTTTTCAGTTATGGGGACGCGATGTTCATTGCATGAATGCTGCGACTGGGCCCCGGCCTGCGCCGGGGCGACGCATCCGTCATACACGCGCAAGCGGGTATCCAGTGGATGATGGGAGAATCTCTGGGCCCCCGCTCGCGCGGGGGTGACACCTTCGTCATACCGGCGAAAGCCGGTATCCAGTGGATGGTGGGAGAATCTCTGGACCCCGGCCTGCGCCGGGGTGACACCTTCGTCATACCGGCGAAAGCCGGTATCCAGTGGATGATGGAAGTATCTCTGG
>CAYMXG010000514.1:0-1861 GCA_964394115.1 uncultured Enterobacteriaceae bacterium
CGCGGATCAAAATATCGGAAGCAGGGCTGGCACTCATGGGGGCAGGCAGTTTCACCGTTTGCCGTGGAGACGTCAACTTGCCGGAAATACGGGTTAATCCGGGGACAGCATGCCTATCGAGCCTTGCACATTTCGCGAATACCAAATTCCGTCACCCCGGAAACGCCGCCGGCGTTATCCGGGGTCCAAAGTCTTGCAAATAACCAAGCGCAGTCTCTGGATTCCGGGTCGCGGGTTCTGCGGACCCTTGCCCGGAATGACGATCTTTTTGTTCGGGGTCGCTCGATATAACCTGACTGCCGGCATAAAAGGGCGCCGGTGAATTACGTATACTGTCCCCGAAACAACCCTGGATCCCCGCCATGACATCCGTTCCAACGCTCAACCTGTTCACGCCGCTGACGCTCGGGGACCTGCAGTTGCCCAACCGCATTGTCATGGCGCCCATGACCCGCAGCCGGGCCGGGGCGGGCAATGCCCCGAACTGCATGATGGCAACCTATTACCTGCAGCGCGCCAGTGCGGGTCTCATTATCACGGAAGCAACCCAGGTTTCACCCCAGGGCATCGGCTATCCGGACACGCCGGGGATCCACAGTTACGACCAGATCGCCGGCTGGCGTAACGTCACTGATGCGGTGCATGCCGCCGGCGGGCGTATCTTTTTGCAGTTGTGGCACGTGGGGCGCATCTCCCACCCGCTGTGGCAACCGGGCGGCCAGTTGCCGGTGGCGCCATCCGCGATCCGCCCCCAGGGCGAAGCCATGACCGCGGAAGGGATGAAACCCTTCGTCACGCCGCGCGCACTGGAGACGGAAGAGATCCCCGGCATCGTCGAACAGTTCGCCCGCGCGGCGGCCAACGCCACTGCCGCGGGTTTCGACGGCGCGGAAATCCATGCTGCCAATGGTTACCTGCTGGATCAATTTCTGCGCGACGGCTCCAATCAACGCCGGGACCAATATGGCGGCACAGTGGAGAATCGCACCCGGCTGTTGCTGGAAGTCACTGCTGCGGTGTGCGATGTCCTTGGCGCGGGGCGGGTCGGCGTGCGCATCTCACCCGATGGCACCTTCAATGACATGGGCGATTCCGATCCGGTGACCACGTTTGGCACCGTGGCAAAAAAATTGAACCAGGTCCATCCTGCCTACCTGCACGTGGTCGAGGGTAAGTTCGACTGCGCCCTGTTACGGCGCACGTTCAAGGGACTGTACATGGCCAACGGCGGCTATGACCTCGCCCGAGGCAACGCTGCGTTGGCCTCCGGCGCCGCCGATCTCATTGCCTACGGCATGCCGTTTATTGCCAACCCGGACCTGCCCTGGCGTTTCGCCAACAATGTCCCGCTGGCTGAGGCCAATCCGGGGAAACTCTATGGCGGCGATGAACTCGGCTATACGGATTACCTGCCGGTGGTGGCGCAGGCTGGTGTGCGGCCGGGGAGATCGGAGTGTGATTGACGGGCAGGGAGACCATCTACCCGCTATCTACTTTCGCTTCTTCCTCTCCGCACGATCCCGCTTCTCCTCCTCATCACTGTACGGCACCAGGTCCCGCAGCCCGCAACGCGTGCCGTCCGGCAGCACGATCCTGGTGCTCGAATCAAGTTCATAAGGCCCCATGGTCGAGAACCCAAGGGCCTCCGCAAAACGCACGCCCTGGCAGTGGTTCATAAACGTGCCCTTGAACCGGCCATGGGCATAGGTGGAGATCACGATGGTCGCGTCGTCCGGGGCATACCAGTCGCGGATGTCGCTGGAGCCAAAGGTCTCCGGCACGCGCGCCTCGCGCCCGACATACACCGTGTGCGTATCCGGGTTCACCCACGGCACAGCGGCAGTGATCTGGATCACCGCGG
>CAYMXG010000515.1:0-1859 GCA_964394115.1 uncultured Enterobacteriaceae bacterium
CCGGCCACCAGGTTGCCCAGCGCACTCCCCAAAAACCACGTGCCCATCATCTGTCCGACGAACCTCTTTGGAGAAAGCCGGGTGACATTCGACAGGCCCACCGGGGACAGGCACAACTCGCCCATGGTGTGAACCAGGTAGGTCATCAGCAACCAGACCGGGCCCACCTTGCCGCCGGAGGAAATAATCAACTGCGCCGCCAGCATCATGATCCCGAACCCGATGCCCAGTTGCAGCAGTCCGAGTCCGAACTTGGCCGGCGCCGACGGATCCAGGTTGCGTTTGGCGAGAAACACCCAGAGCCATGCAAATACCGGCGCCCCCAGCACCACGAAGGTCGGATTCGCCGATTGATACCACGTGGCCGGGTGCATGCCGTCGGAAAAGCTGCCGCCAAACAGCGAGCGGTCGGTGAAATCCTGGGCAAACAGATTGAACGTGGTCGCCGCCTGCTCGAACCCGGCCCAGAACATGGCCGCGCACAGGAAAAAGATGGCAATCACGCCGACGCGCTTCTGCTCGTCCCGCGTCAGGCCCCCAAAAAAAATCACGGCAACGAAATAGACGATGCCGATCAGTGACATCATCAGCCCTGCGCCCTTGGCCATTTGCGCCACGGACACATCAATGATGCCGGCGGCAAGCAGCGCGGCAAGCAGCGCTAGCACCCCGACGCTGATGCCCAGGTTGCGCCAGTTGCGGGCATGTTCCGCGCGGTCCCTGGAGGCCGGATGCAGCCCGGCTTCGCCCAGGTGGAATTCGGTCATCCGGTACTGGATAAGGCCGATGCCCATGAACAACCCGGCGCAGAAGAACCCGCCGCGCCAGTTCCAGGTCTCGCCGATGGTGCCGGCAATGAACGGCGCAATCAGGGCACCCAGGTTGATGCCCATGTAGAAAATCGAGAAACCCGCATCGCGTTGCGCCGCCGACCGGTTGTCGTACAGCGCGCCGACAATGGCGGAGATGTTCGGCTTCAGCAGACCGACGCCCACGGCAATGATGAACAACCCGAGGTAAAACACCGGCACGGTGGCGGGAATGGACAGTGTGAAGTTGCCAAGCATGATGGCGACACCGCCGTAAAACACCGCGCGGCGTTGCCCGATCAACCGGTCGGCTATCCAGCCACCCGGCAGGGAGAACAAATACACGGCCCCGGTATAGAGTCCATAAATCGCCCCGGCCGCCTCGCGGCTCATGCCGAATCCGGCATTCTTGTCATCCATGGCGGCTATCAGGAACAACACCAGCAGCGCGCGCATGCCGTAATAGGTGAAGCGTTCGAAAAACTCGGTCATGAACAGCGTCACCAGACCGCGCGGATGGCCGAGAATAGTCGCCTCAGAAGAATTCATCGTGCTGTGCCCCCGTTGATTTTATTGTTGTGGTCCGGCACCTGGATCCGCCGGTGCCGAAACCGATGCCACAGCATAGCCCGAGGCCGCGCGGGAAATATACGGCAAAGAAGGAATTCCACTGCCGGACCGGCTCAATACTATTGGGCTCTGCGAAATGGATGAACACAGCTCCCGTAGGGTGGGTTAGGCGCGCGCCTAACCCACCCTACGATAGATCAGCGCAAAAGCACGTATCGGTATTGGGCCGGCTGCGGCAGTTACTTCAGGATAATCGCCTAGTAAGCAATTCAACCGCCGCCCCGACCGCCGCGAGCCTGACCGCGTCACGATCACCGCTGAACACGTGGCGTTCGACGAGAGTTGGATGATCACGACGCGCCGCAGCAATGAATATGGTGCCGACCGGATTGCGTTCATTCCCGCCGCCGGGACCGGCATAGCCGGTCACGGCCACGGCAGCGCCGGCGCCGGAGTTGCGCAATGCGCCCTCGGCCAGTC
>CAYMXG010000516.1:0-1850 GCA_964394115.1 uncultured Enterobacteriaceae bacterium
ACATGGATACCGGCGATTACATCGTCGTGGTCAATGCCAGGGACGTGCGCGTTACCGGCGCCAAGGCAACGGCGAAGATGTATCACCGCCATTCCGGTTACCCAGGCGGCCTGAAAAGCGTCAGCTTTGAAAAATTGCAGCAGACGAACCCGATTCGCATCATCGAAACCGCGGTCAAAGGCATGCTGCCCAAAGGCCCCCTTGGCCGGCAGATGTTCCGCAAGCTGCGCGTGTATGCTGACGCCACGCATGAGCATTCCGCCCAGCAACCCCAGATCCTGGAGGTCTAAATCGTGACTGAACAGACTTATTGCACCACCGGGCGCCGCAAGAGCAGCACTGCCCGCGTATTTCTCAGCAGGGGCACCGGCAAGATCACCATCAACAGCCGGACCCTGGAGCAGTATTTCGGCCGCGAGACCGGGCGCATGATGGTGCGTCAGCCCCTGGAGACCGTCAAAATGGTCGACGCCGTGGACCTGAAGATCACGGTCCTCGGCGGCGGCATCACCGGCCAGGCCGGCGCCATCCGTCATGGCATTTCCCGCGCGTTGATCGCACTGGACGAGACCCTGCGCGGGCCGTTGCGCCAAGCCGGCTTCGTCACCCGCGATTCCCGTGAAGTGGAACGCAAGAAGGTCGGGTTGCATAAGGCGCGCAAGCGTCCGCAGTACTCGAAGCGTTAATTCGCTTCCGGCTTTCGCGCCGGGGTGACCCCGCGCCCGGAAAGTCCGGGCGATCCTAATGGGGGATCGTCTAACGGTAGGACAGCGGACTCTGACTCCGCCAGTCTAGGTTCAAATCCTAGTCCCCCAGCCAAAATACACGCCGGCCCATCCCGTTTGGGCCGTTGTTTTGTCAAGGGACGAATTCACAGATGCTCAATTTTTCCAATGTCTCGCTCAGGCGCGGTACCAAACTCCTGTTTGCGGACGCGAACTTCTCGCTGCACGCCGGCTACAAGGTCGCAGTGACCGGCGCCAACGGCACCGGCAAGTCGAGCCTGTTTGCCATGATCATGGGTACGCTGCACGCTGATTCCGGCAACGTAAGCCTGCCGCCCAATCTGCGCCTCGCCCACGTGGCGCAGGAGACACCGGCACTGGCACGCAGCGCGCTGGATTACGCGCTGGATGGCGATGCCGACCTGCGCCGCATCGAGGCGGAGTTGGCCGCCGCCGAACTGCAACACGAAGCCGGCGCGGATAACGGCGAGGAACTGGCGCATCTGCACGGCGATTACGACACTGCCCAGGGATACACGGCCACCAGCCGCGCCATCACGCTGCTGCACGGACTGGGCTTTGCAACCGGCGATGAACACCGGCAGATCACCGATTTCTCCGGCGGCTGGCGCATGCGGCTGAACCTGGCGCAGGCCCTGATGTGCCGCTCCGACATCCTGCTGCTGGATGAGCCGACCAATCACCTGGATCTCGAGGCCACGCTCTGGCTGGAAGAGTGGCTGCTGCGCTACCCGGGCATGCTGTTGCTAATTTCCCATGATCGCGAGTTCATGGATCGCATCGTTGCCCACGTGCTGCATATAGAAGGCGGGCAGGTCAAGCTCAGCAAGGGTAATTATTCCGAAGTGGAACGCGCGCGGGCCGCACAACTGGCGCAACAGCAGGCGAATTTCGAGCGGCAACAACGCGAGGTGGCGCACATACGCTCCTACATTGAGCGTTTTCGCGCCAAGGCGAGCAAGGCGCGGCAGGCGCAGAGCCGGCTGAAGGCCCTCGCGCGCATGGAGATCATCCAGGCTGCACAGGTGAATTCGCCGTTTCATTTTTCCCTTGCACAACCCGCCAAGCTGCCGTCACCGCTGCTGCGACTTTCCGACGCCACGT
>CAYMXG010000517.1:0-1844 GCA_964394115.1 uncultured Enterobacteriaceae bacterium
CTGCCCTGAAGTCTTGAAGGGCAGGGGGTCGGTCGGTATAGTCCCTCTCCCTTTTGCGATGGGGTCAGCATGCTATGGGGTCAGGTCTTGCGATCATGCAGGCATGCTCGAATGCCGGTGCAAAACATCAGGACCCAGCATGCCTGCATGATCGCAAGACCTGACCCCATAGCACCATTGCATGATTGCAAGACCTGACCCCAGATTTCGCAGGTTTCGCGAGGAACGAAAGTGAACAGCCACCGCCCGCCAGCAAGCCAGGGCCTCTACGACCCCGCCCGGGAGCACGACGCCTGTGGCGTGGGTTTCGTCGCCCATATAAAGGGTGTCCGCTCCCATTCCATCGTGGAGCAGGGCCTCACGTTGCTGAAAAACCTGTCGCACCGCGGGGCGGTGGGCTGGGATCCGAAATTATCCGACGGCGCCGGCCTGTTGACCCAGATCCCGGACAAGTTTTTCCGCGAGGAGATGGCAAAACAGGGCGTGAAGTTGCCAAAGGCGGGGCAGTTCGGCATCGGCATGGTGTTCATGCCCCAGGATCCGGCCTCACGCCTCGCGTGCAAGTATGAACTGGAGCGCGCCATCCGCGAGGAAGGGCAGGTGCTGCTCGGCTGGCGCGACGTGCCCGTGGACAATGGTGACCTGGCGCTGCCGGCGCGAAACTCGGAACCGGTCATTCAGCAGGTCTTCATCGGCCGCGGCAAGGGCATCACGGTGGCGGACGCCCTTGAACGCAAGCTCTACATCATCCGCAAGTCCGCCGGGCATGCGATCCAGGCGCTGCGCCTCGAACACGGCAAGGAGTATTACGTGCCGTCCATGTCCGTGCGCACGGTCTGTTACAAGGGCATGCTGCTCGCCCACCAGGTGGGCACCTATTACCGGGACCTGCAGGATCCGCGCTTTGAATCGGCATTGGCATTGGTGCACCAGCGCTTCTCCACCAATACTTTCCCGACCTGGGAGCTGTCCCATCCCTACCGCATGATTGCCCACAACGGCGAGATCAACACCTTGCGCGGCAATGTGAACTGGATCCGCGCGCGGCAACGGGCCATCTCCAGTCCAATCCTGGGCGAGGACCTGGACAAGATCTGGCCGCTGATTTACCCGGGGCAATCGGATTCGGCCTCCTTCGACAACGCGCTGGAGTTGCTGGTCATGGCCGGCTATCCCATCGCCCAAGCCATGATGCTGATGATCCCGGAGGCCTGGGAGGCGCACACCTCCATGGACCCGGCGCGGCGCGCGTTCTACGCCTACTACGCGGCGATGATGGAACCCTGGGACGGTCCCGCGTCCATGGCCTTCACCGACGGCTACCGCATCGGCGCCACGCTGGATCGCAACGGGCTGCGGCCGTCGCGTTACATCGTCACCGACGATGACCTGGTCATCATGGCCTCGGAAGTGGGCGTGCTGCCCATTCCCGAGGAAAAGATCGTCAAGAAGTGGCGTCTGCAGCCCGGCAAGATGTTCCTGGTGGACCTGGAAAAGGGCCGCATCATCGATGACAAGGAGTTGAAGGACTCATTCATCGCCACGCGGCCGTACCAGGAATGGGTCGAGCGCATCACCGTGCGCCTGGATGATCTGCATGGCGAGCGCGAACGCATCCCGGCGACCGCCGAGTCGATGCTGGATCGGCAGCAGGCGTTTGTCTATACCCAGGAAGACGTCAAGTTGCTGCTGACACCCATGGCCCGCAATGGCGAAGAACCCGTGGGATCCATGGGCAACGACTCGCCGCTGGCGGTTTTGTCCAACAAGGACAAGACCATTTACCACTATTTCAAGCAGTTGTTTGCGCAGGTGACCAATCCGGCCATTGACGCCATTCGGGA
>CAYMXG010000518.1:0-1835 GCA_964394115.1 uncultured Enterobacteriaceae bacterium
GCTGTACTCCTGCTGCTGTGCGCATGTTCCGGCGTGGCCGCCGTGGATTTCAGCACGCCCCGTGGGCGCGTGCAGGATTCGGTGGGCCGCGTGCTCGATATCATGCGCGACCCGGACCTGGATCGGGAGGCGCGCTGGCAGCGTATCGCGGTGGTGATCGAGGACGGGTTTGATTTCCGCAGCATGTCCCAGAGCGTGCTGGCGACGCAGTGGAAAAAGGCGACGCCGGAAGAGCGGGACCTGTTCACGCAATATTTTTCCCAATACATCGAGCAGGTGTACCGGGAGAAGATCGAGGCCTATACCGGCCAGGAAATCGTCTACGGCAAGGAAACCCTGGCCGGGGACCTGGCCAGTGTGGACATGGAGATCATGACGGCCACGGCGTCCGTCCCCATCACCTTCAAGCTGCGCAGCAACAACGGCAACTGGACCGCCTATGACGTGGTCATCGAAGGTGTAAGCCTGGTGACCAACTACCGCGCAACCTTTGCCGCGATCTCGCGCAACGAAGGCATGGACGCCATCATGGCCGACATTCAACAGCGCGTTGCGCGGTACCGGGAGCGCCACGGGGAGACCCCTCCGCCAAGCGGCGACACTTCGTCCAAAGCGCAATAGCCATCGGGCGCTATTTGCGCTCGCCTTCAAAAATATACTTGCTGATCAGCTCCTCCAGGTTGATGGAGGATTCCGTTTCCTTGATCTCCATGCCTTCTTCGAGTAGCCGATCATCGCCGCCGGGCGTGATTTTCACGAATTTGTCGCCGATGATCCCGGCGGTGCGGATTGACGCGACGGCGTCCTTGCTGATGGGCACGCCGCGGTCAATGGCCAGCGTCACCCGCGCCTCGTACTTCCCGGCATCAAAATCAATACGATCCACGCTGCCGATGCGGACCCCGGCTGCCTCCACATGGGTGCCGGGTCGCAGACCGGATGCCGAGGTGAAGCCCGCTATAACGCGGTAGCTTTTATCCTCGGCAAAACTGACGTCACCCAGTCGCACCGCGAGCCAGACCACCGCCAGGATGCCGAGCAGGAGAAAGATACCGACCACTATTTCCACGTTGGTGCGAGATTCAGTCATGGCTTCACCTGGGAGCTAGAGAATGAGTGCGCTGATGATGTAATCGGAAAACAGGACGGCAATCGACGACAGGACCACCGCATCGGTGGTCACCCGGCTGACCCCTTCCGAGCCGTGCGCGCCGGCGGGGTCGAGATGCAGGAAGAAGCCCTTGGCGAGGCAGATCCAGGCCATTAGCAACCCGAATGCCATGCCTTTGACGGCGCCCATGAACAAGTCGCGCAGGTGCACCGAATCAAACATGCCGCCCAGGTAGGCCCCGGGGCTGAGGCCGAACAGCAGGACGCCGACGAAATACCCGCCGCCGATACCGACGGCAATGAAGATCGCGGTTAACAGCGGCACCGAGATCAGCGCCGCCAGCAAGCGCGGGGCAATCAGGTATCGGTAAGGATCCACGGCCATGCAATCCAGGGCGTCGATCTGATGTTCGCTGCGCATGATGCTGATCTCGGCACACACGGCAGACCCGGCCCGGCCGATAATCACCAGCGCGGTAATCACCGGGCCCAGTTCCCGCACCAGGCTCAGGCCCACCGCGGCGCCCAACAGGCCCACGGCGCCAAACCTCACCAGGGTGTCATGAAACTGCAATGCCACCACCATTCCGACGAACATGCCGGCCACGACGATCACCGGCAGTGAGCGCGCACCGATGAAATGAATCTGCCGCAACAGCGGATAGACCCGGTACGGCGGGGTGAGTCCCTGCAACAGTCCGGCACAGAGAAATATCCCGGCGCGG
>CAYMXG010000519.1:0-1834 GCA_964394115.1 uncultured Enterobacteriaceae bacterium
GGGACCTGCAGCACCCACTGCGACATCAGCCCGATGAGCATGGCCGGCACGGTCCCGCCGGCGCCGCGGAATGCCCCCAGCAGCGTCTGCTGTACGCCGATCGCCGCGTAGGACAGCGACAGGATGCGCACGAATTCCGCTGTCATCGCGGTCAGCGCCGGATCGCCGGGCGCGAACAGGCGCACCAGCGGCTCGGCGCCGATCCAGGTCAGCAGCGCGACGGCGTTCAGGCCCCAGAAGGCCGCCCAGGAGCTGAGCCGTGCCGCGTCCTCGGCGCGCCGGATGTTGCCGGCGCCGATGTTCTGGCCGACCAGCGTCGTGGTCGCCATCGCCAGTCCGAGCGCGGGAATGAAGACGAAGCCGAGGATGCGCGTGCCGATGCCGAATGCCGCCACCGACAGCGTGCCGAACGTCGCGGTCATAAACAGCAGCGCCAGCGCGCCAAGCGGCCGGGTGGCCTGCTCGATGGAGGCGGGCAGACCCACCCTCACTGCCTCGCGAATGAAGTCCATGTCCGGAACCAGGTCCCGCCGCCGGATGTGGATGCCGTAGCGTCCGGTGAACAACGCGCGGAGGCCGATGGCGGCGGCGACGGCCTGGGTGATGATCGTCGCGAGGGCCGCGCCGAAGATGCCCAGCGCCGGTATGGGTCCCCAGCCGAAAATGAGTATCGGGTCCAGGATCGCGTTGCCGACCACGGTGCCGCAGATCACCCACAGTGGAAACCGCACCTCTCCCACGCCGCGGAGAATGGACTGGTACACCAGGAAGCCGAAGGTGAACACCAGCCCGATGAAGGACGTCCGCAGGTACACCACGGCGCCGGCGTACACCTCCGCTTCCAGCCCCATCTGGCCCAGGATCCACGGCGACACGACGTAGCCAATGACCGACGATGCCAGCGCCAATGCAAGCATCAGGACCAACGTCTGGGCGGAGGCGTGGTTGACCTCCTGCTGTCGCCGCGCCCCGGCGTAATGGGCGATGAACACCGAACCGGCGATGGACAGGCCGAAGCCCGTGCCCAGCATCAGGAACAGGATCGGGAAACTGACCGAGACCGACGCCAGCGCCGCCGACCCGAGGCGTCCGACCCAGAAGAAATCAATCAATTGATAGGAAATGTGCAGCAGGTTGCCGAGCACCACCGGCCATGAGATTGCCAGCAGGGCCTTGATGATCGAGCCTTCGAGTATCAGGCGGGTGTTGCGATCGAGGGTGTTCAAGCAGTGCCGGGCGAAAATCGTTGGTGCGGGGGCCGGAGCTGTTCGCCGCAGTGGAACCGGGCCGCGACAGCGGGTTGCGGCTATTTCATCTCAATCTCGATCAGCTCGACCTCTGCAGTGCCGATGTTGCGGAGCTGATGCTCGACACCGGCGGCGTGTATTGACCAGGTGCCGGCCACGGTCTTCTCTGCACCAGGCCCGCCGCGTTCCAGCACCACGGTATTTCCGGCGCCCAGCTGGACGATGAAGACCGGATGGGCATGGTGGTGCGCAGCCGTGGTCTCACCGGCAGGCAGCCGCGTGCGCCAGGCGCCGAACCATTGGTTGTCCAGTTCAGGTGCCTGGCCGGCCACCGGGGCCGCAGTTCCCGGCGCGCCGTCGCCACTATGAATGATGCCCATGACCTGGAATGATTTCGAATCCACGTTCTGCACGCGGTGGGTCTGCGGCTGCTCACGGTAATTTTTGAAAAAAGTCGCGCCGGCCTGGGGCCCCTGTGCCGGATCCAGGTCGACCCACTCCGCGCCCAGGTCCTGGTTGCGCATTTTGACGGGACTGAGCACGACGTAAAGCGTCGGATCGCCATGGGAGTGATACACCGTGGTGTC
>CAYMXG010000520.1:0-1832 GCA_964394115.1 uncultured Enterobacteriaceae bacterium
GCCCTCGACCAGGCCATGCAGGGCAGCAAGCAGATCCTGCTGGTGGCGCAGAAAAGTGCCGCCGAGGACGACCCCAAGATTGACGAGGTCTATTCCATCGGCACGCTTTCCAACATCCTGCAATTGCTGAAATTGCCGGACGGCACCATCAAAGTGCTGGTGGAAGGGGCGCGCCGGGCGCGGATCCTGGAGTTTACGGAGACCGAGGAGATGTTCGTGGTCGCCGCGGAACTGCTTGAAGCCAGTTTCATTGATGAACGCGAACTGGACGTACTGGGTCGCTCGGCACTCAACCAGTTTGAACAGTACGTGAAATTGAACAAGAAAGTGCCGCCGGAAATCCTGTCTTCGCTTGCAGGGATAGATGACCCGAGCCGGCTCGCCGACACCATCGCCGCGCATATGTCCATCAAGATTGAGGACAAGCAACGGGTACTGGAGCTGGTCGACATCCGCGAGCGTCTGCAACACCTCATTGGCCTGATGGAGGCGGAGATCGATCTGCTGCAGGTGGAAAAGCGCATTCGCGGCCGGGTCAAGTCGCAGATGGAGAAGAGCCAGCGCGAGTACTACCTGAACGAGCAGATGAAGGCCATTCAGAAGGAACTTGGGGAGATGGACGATGCCCCCAATGAAATTGAAGAAATCGGGAAGAAGATTGCCAAATCGGGCATGCCCAAGGCCGTGCGCACCAAGGCTACATCTGAACTGAACAAATTGAAGATGATGTCGCCCATGTCGGCGGAAGCCACCGTGGTGCGCAATTACGTGGACTGGCTGGTGAACGTGCCGTGGAAGGCGCGCAGCCGTATTTCCCGTGACATTGACCAGGCTGAGAAGGTCCTGGAAGAGGATCATTACGGCCTCGACAAGGTGAAGGAGCGCATCCTTGAGTACCTGGCGGTGCAGCAGCGGGTCAAGAAACTCAAGGGTCCCATCCTCTGCCTGGTGGGCCCGCCGGGCGTGGGCAAGACCTCCCTTGGCCGTTCCATCGCCCGTGCCACCAACCGGAAATTCGTGCGCATGTCCCTGGGCGGCGTCCGGGATGAGGCCGAAATACGCGGTCATCGGCGCACCTATATCGGTTCCATGCCGGGCAAGATCCTGCAGAGCATGGCCAAGGTCGGCGCCAAGAATCCGCTCATGCTGCTGGATGAGATTGACAAGATGGCCATGGATTTCCGCGGTGACCCGGCATCGGCGTTGCTGGAGGTGCTGGATCCGGAGCAGAACCATGCCTTCAACGATCATTACCTCGAGGTGGATTACGACCTGTCGGAAGTCATGTTCGTGACCACGGCCAACAGCCTCAACATTCCCCCGGCATTGCTGGATCGGATGGAGGTCATCCGCCTGTCCGGCTATACCGAGGACGAGAAGGTCGGCATCGCGCAGAAATACCTGATTCCGAAACAGATGGAACGCAATGGGCTGAAGGTCGAGGAGCTGATGCTCAAGGAGCAGGCGATCCGTGACATTATCCGTTACTACACACGCGAGGCCGGCGTCCGCAACCTGGAGCGCGAAGTTGCCAACATCTGCCGCAAGGTGGTGAAAAATCTCCTCAAGGCACCGGACACCAAAAAGATGACAGTGTCCTCCAAGCATCTGGAAAAGCTGATTGGCGTGCGGCGGTTCCGCTTTGGCCGCGCGGATGAGCAGGATAGGATCGGGCAGGTCACCGGCCTGGCCTGGACCGAGGTGGGCGGCGACCTGCTGACCATCGAGGCCGCGGTCGTGCGCGGCAAGGGCAAGGCCACCAGTACCGGCCACCTGGGCGAAGTAATGAAGGAATCCATCGAGGCCGCCATGACCGTGGTGCGCAGCCGCTG
>CAYMXG010000521.1:0-1824 GCA_964394115.1 uncultured Enterobacteriaceae bacterium
ATGCATTGCTGGCAGAGCTGCGCGCAAGATAACGCAGGGGCATCAGGCTGGCGGGGTGGAAAACCGGTTGCGTTCCTAGGTCAGGACGCCAATGTCCGCATCAATCAGCAATACTGCGCTGCCTTGCGTGTACTGGTGGTAAAGCTGACCGCCGATCGATCGATCCGCGGCCTCATGCCAACCTGCACCGATGTCCACGCGATCACCCGCATTACCCATGATCCGCAGTGTGTCATTGGAGGGCGAGATTCCCAATACCTCGTTTACATCCAGTATCAACGTGTTGTTCCCGGTACCGGTCAGGTTAATCAATTCCATGCCCATGAGCCGCGTGTCATCGAGTAATGTCAGGTTCAATTTCTGACCCCGACCGATCAAGTCAAGTTGATCCAGGCCGGGTCCGCCGTTAATGGCCAGATCCCTGGCATCGAAATAGAAGCGATCACTCCCGCGATTGCCGAGCAGGGTATCCGCCCCCGCCCCGCCCTTGAGCAGATCCGCCCCATCACCACCGCGCAACTCATCGCTGCTGCCACCGCCGATGAGTTCGTCATTGCCCTGCCCGCCGGCAAGCACATTGGCCGCGCCGTTGCCGCGCAGCACATCATTTCCCTGGGTACCGATGGCATTCTCAATCACAACATTGAATGCCACTGCGGTCGCGGAACGCGGACCATGAAAAGTGAACGTCCCCGGCAACAATGAGATGGTGGTACCGTGCACCAGCCCCGAGCCATCCAGGGTGTCTATGCCACCCGCGTCCCACAGCGTGCGGTAGGCGCCATCCGCCACCAGCTTGTAAACGTCATCGCCGGTGCGATAACTCATATTCGCGCCATACAAATATTGAATCGCAAGGATGTCGTTGGGCATGGGCGTGACGGGCCAGCCGCCGCGCAATGTGGAGCCGGCCACGGCCTCGTAAGACATCACCGTCCATTGCGTTACGTCCTTGGACGGCAGACCCAGTTGGGCATAGGAGCGCGGCGCCTCGTGGGGATGCTTCAGCCCCAATGCATGGCCAATCTCATGCAACAGCGTGGCGAAGTCGGAACTACCGGGGTTGAAGGAACCGGATTCTGCATCATCGATGAAGATATCCCCCTCCGGGTGGGGATATTCCGCCAGGCTGAAGACCAGTCCAAACAACGGCGTGGGGCTCGGATCGTAAACCGGCAAAAACGCCAGGCCCACGGCGTCTTCGTAAAATCCGAGTTTGTTGCCTGAAGCCACGAACGCAATATCCGCGCTGGAAAAGCGAAACGAACCGGCGCCCGCGACTTCGGTAAATTCGATGTTGGCGACATTAGACCAGGCCGCGAACGCGTCCCGCACCAGGGCCAACTCTGACTGGGTCCACGCACCGCCACTGTTGTACGCCGACCAGGTCAGTACGGCCGTGTCTCCTTCCTTGATCCAGCCACTGCGATCGAGAAGTCCGTCAATGGGTCCTTTGCCCGACAGCGGGACCAGGGAGGTGCGCGTCTCAGCCATAAGCGCATCGTAAACGACCGGTCTGCCTCCGCAGCTTAAAAAATGCCTTTTATTTTCATGCAGTTAGCTGTCATCACCTCTCTCCACAGCGCAAATCCGGCGGCAACGCATAATGATGTATCAAGTGAATAAGATCGTCTATTAGCATGATAAATAAGAATTTTCTTGAATTCCCTTTTACATCCGGGAACAATATCCTCTTCTATGCGCTCCATTCACCCCCTGGCTTTTCCCGTTCAACGGCACGCGATCTGGCTGATCCTGGCGCTCGCGATCGGCACGCCCGCGACCCTGGTGCGCGCACAGGAAACCGAGGACTTCGAATCCTGG
>CAYMXG010000522.1:0-1819 GCA_964394115.1 uncultured Enterobacteriaceae bacterium
AGGCCGAGTTCCGTTGACCAGTAATCCAGGCAGTACCAGGACAATGTCCCCTTGCGCTGCTGCAGGCGCGGCAACAGTTCTGCCTTGGCCGCGATCAAATCCAGCCCCTGCCGCGCGCCCCACTTTTCCGGCAGGTACTCGTGCCAGAAATAATTGTCGTAGTGCAAATCGAGCAACGTGCCATCCATGTCGAACAGCACGGTATCGATGGCATCCCAGTCAATCACGTCAACGCCCCGGGCGATGGGTGTCGGGTAGAATACCCGCACCATGGGCAACAGGACAGACACGGAAGTACTGGCGCGCTGGACTGCGGCGGCAATGGCAATCGCACAACAGGCCGCCGTCAGGATCATGGCGATCTATTCCGCGGATATTGCCGTGACTGCAAAGGCCGATCACTCGCCGTTGACCGAGGCCGATCTCGCCTCCCATGCCGTCATTTGCGCACACCTGCAGGAACTCACTCCTGACATTCCCATCCTGTCGGAGGAATCCTCCGGCGTGGCCTTCAGCGAACGCAGTCATTGGCAACGCTTCTGGCTGGTAGATCCCCTGGACGGCACCAAGGAGTTCATCAACCGCAACGGTCAGTTCACGGTGAATATCGCGATGATTGAGGATCATCGCCCGGTGCTCGGCGTGGTCCAGGTTCCGGCACAGGACCTGTGCTATTTCGCGTGGGACGGCGGCGGGGCGCAGCGGCGCGGCGCAGACGGAAAGATTGTCAGCATTCACACGCGCCGCACGCACGCCGGGCGCATGGTGCTGGCCGGAAGCCGTTCCCATGGCTCCGCGGACCAGGAGCGATTTTTCCAGGCACTCGGAGAAAACGTGGAGGTACTTTCCATGGGCAGCTCACTGAAGTTCTGCCTGGTGGCCGAGGGAAGGGTGGATCTTTATCCGCGCTTTGGCCCGACTTCGGAATGGGACACGGCTGCCGCGCAATGCGTGGTGGAGCAGGCAGGCGGCTCGGTCACTGGTGTGGATCTGGAACCCTTGCGCTACAACACGCGCGCCTCCTGGCTTAACCCCCACTTCCTTGTCATTGGCGACCGGGAATTTCACTGGCTGCCGTACCTTAGGCGTGCCGGATTGGCATAGCGGCCGCAGACCAAATCTTCTGTAACGTTTTGTTTTATTTAACCTTTATTATTCTTATTAACAATCAGAATCCCAACTGCATCCAAACCCCGGTGCCGGTGCATCTAACAGGCAAACCAGGAATTTTCCTGGACCGAACCAAGCGAGGAGAGCAGAGATGAAAACCAACACCGCAAGTGTTTCCCGTGACGACCTGATGGGCATGACCATGGCCGTGCTGATGTTTGCGCTGCAGGGCTGTATGGTATTGGCCATGAGCACTGACCGCGTGGTCGCCGTTGAATTGACCAGCGGGCATGCCGCGGTGATTGCCGCGCACTCGGATTCAGCAGGTTCGGGTAACCTGTCCTGATCCCCCCGGCCACGATGCAAGCAAAAGATTAACCGGAGATACAGACCATGAAATTCCTGATTGGATCCACAGTTCTGTGCGCTGCGTTGCTGGTGGGAAATATCTCCGCCTGCGCCGAAGAAACGGTCGACGCTGCATCGACTCCGGCCGCGCCATCCGCCCCGGCAGCTCCCGCCGCCGACGAGGACAAGGGCGTTCATATCAAGATCGAATTGGACAGCGATGATGACGCCGAGGTGGGCAAGGATACGCTGCTCGCCGTCGACGCTGAAGCGGATGCTGACGAAGACGACGGCCCCGTCGGCAAGGTAGTCCGCAAGGGCGTCGCCGAGTTTCTCGAAGAGCATGTACTTACCAGCGAAG
>CAYMXG010000523.1:0-1816 GCA_964394115.1 uncultured Enterobacteriaceae bacterium
GGGCGCGGCTCATCATGGCCCTGCTGGAGCCGGAGGCGCCGGATTCCCTGGCGGCGTGGGGTTTCTTCCCGACTGCATTCGAGGTCAAGGAATACATGGAGCCCTACGTGGCCGAGCGCGTGGCGCGCGAGATGCTGGCAGGAGACCCGGCACTGGCGGGGCAATTCAAACAGCGGCTGGAAGATGATCCGGCGTTCGCCGCCGACCCGAAGGCGCGCCTGAATTTCTTTTACCGCCGCCACCCGTCGTGGGATACGCGTTACAACCTGTATCCGGTAATTCGGGTGGAATAATCGATGATCGAAGCCGGGGGGCACGCACCGGCGCAGAAGGAGGATTTTTGGCGAATAGTCTCGCCGGGCCACGCCGGCGCCCGTTATCCCCCCGGCTTCAAAACTTTTTCACTGGTCGGCAACCTGCCCGTATTCCTCCATCGGCACGCAGCCGCAGAATAATTGTTTGTCACCGTGTACGTTGTCGATGCGCCCCACCGGTGGCCAGTACTTGTCGTCGCGGATACCGGGCATGGGATAGAACGCCTCGCGCTTGCCATAGGGCAGATCCCAGTCCTCCTGCAGCAGCAATCGATGCGTATGTGGAGCGTTCTTCAGCAGATTGTTCGTCGCCGGCGCTGCACCGGATTCTATGGCGGCGATCTCGCGGCGGATGCTGATCAGCGCAGTGCAGAAACGATCGAGCTCGCGCTTGTTTTCACTTTCCGTGGGTTCGATCATCAGGGTTCCGGCCACCGGGAACGATACCGTCGGCGCGTGGAAGCCGTAGTCGATCAACCGCTTGGCCACGTCCTCGACGCTGACGCCGGCGGCTTCCTTGAGGGGGCGCAGGTCAATGATGCATTCGTGGGCCACCATGCCATTGCGCCCGGTGTACAGCACCGGGAAATGGGGCGCCAGCCGCCGCGCAACATAGTTGGCGTTGAGGATCGCAACCTGGGTCGCGCGTCGCAGCCCGTGGGCGCCCATCATGAAGATATATGCCCACGCGATGGTCAGTATGCTCGCCGATCCCCAGGGCGCGGCCGCCACGGTGCCGATGGTGCCGGCGGGACTCGCCGCTGGATTCACGCCGTCCACGCACGGATGATCGGGAAGATACGGCGCCAGGTGCAACTGCACGCCGATGGGTCCCATGCCCGGCCCACCACCCCCATGGGGAATGCTGAAGGTCTTGTGCAGGTTGACATGCATGACATCCGCGCCGATCTCGGCCGGGCGGCAGATCCCCACCAGGGCATTCATGTTGGCCCCATCCAGATATACCTGCCCGCCATGCTCATGCACGATGGCGCACACCTCGCGAATTCCTTCCTCGAACACGCCGTGCGTGGACGGATAGGTGATCATCAGCGCCGCGAGATTCCTTGCATGCTGCGCGGCCTTGGCGCGCAAATCCGTCAGGTTTACGTTGCCGCGCGCATCGCAGTCGATGACCACCACCTTGAGACCGGCCATGACGGCGCTGGCCGGATTGGTGCCATGGGCAGAGGCCGGTATCAGGCAGACGTCGCGCCCAGCTTCTCCGCGCGTCTCGTGATACTTGCGGATCACCAGCAGTCCGGCATATTCACCCTGGGAGCCGGCATTGGGCTGCAGTGAAAATGCGTGAAAGCCGGTCAGGTCACAGAGCATGTCTTCCAGTTCCTCGAACAACTGCTGATACCCCTGGGCCTGTTCCAACGGCGCAAACGGGTGCATGGCGTTGAATTCCCGGTAGGACAGGGCTGCCAGGGCCGTGGCGGCGTTGAGTTTCATGGTGCAGGAACCCAGCGGGATCATGGCCCGGTCCAGCGCGATGT
>CAYMXG010000524.1:0-1812 GCA_964394115.1 uncultured Enterobacteriaceae bacterium
TGCGGGGCATCGGGCTGTGCAAACTCCTTCCAGTTCTTGCTCCGCAGCCCTCCCGTCTGGAAGTTGTTTTGGTGCAAAAGCCGCAACGCGAGAGGGTGCAGGCTGCCCTTGGGGTCGCTGCCGGCGCTGAAGGCGCGAAACTTGCCGGTGCCCCAGCGCTGCAAAATGGCCTCCGCCATGATGCTGCGGGCGGAATTGCCGGTGCAGAGAAAGAGAACATTGTAGAATTTCGACATGGTGCCCACCCGTCCGGAAGCAGGATTTGCCTCCTGAGAATATTCGAGTTTGATGACACCGAGATGACAGGTAGAGGACCCGTTTATCGTATGAAGGATTAACGGTATACGACATTCAAAATACGAAATACGAAATACGACAAACGACAAACGACAAATGCTAAACAGCTTCGCCTGGTTTGTAATTGCCGCCCTGCTGGAAATCGGCGGCTGCTATTGCTTCTGGATGTGGCTGCGGCTGCAGCACGAAATCCTGTGGGCGGCACCCGGGACCCTTCTGCTCGTGTTGTTCGCCTACGCCCTGACCCGGGTGGATTCGGAATTTGCCGGGCGGGCGTTTGCGGCCTATGGCGGGATCTACATCATCGCGTCCCTGGGCTGGCTCATTTTCGTGGAACGGGCACGGCCATTGGCGTCGGACTGGATTGGGGTCGCCATCTGCCTGCTTGGAGCAGGAGTCATTTTGCTGGGCCCGCGCTGGCCGCTGCTGAACCCCTGAATCTGCGCGGGTAAATAGAGTAAAGTAAAGGCTCGCAAGTTGTTTATCCAAGGGGAGGGGACATGACCACCGTACAAGAAAATGTAAAAAACGTGGACACCTGGCTGCGCGGCCTGTTCA
Organism: uncultured Enterobacteriaceae bacterium; assembly: GCA_964394115.1. GTDB lineage: Bacteria > Pseudomonadota > Gammaproteobacteria > Eutrophobiales > Eutrophobiaceae > 2-02-FULL-61-13. Next base: position 856 of record CAYMXG010000524.1, read on the forward strand.
TCGTGATATTCGGCGTGATCTTCTATGTGCTGGTCACGATCATATGGGTGCTGGTGATTTTCCAGTTCGTCACCGCCGTGGTTTCCGGTGCGCCGAACCAGAATCTCAAGAGCTTCAGCGAATCGCTCACACAGTATGCATACCAGGTGTTGCGCTACATGACCTTCGGTTCGGAAGAACGCCCCTGGCCTTTCAGTCCCTGGCCGGGAAGCTCCGCGGGCACTCCGGGAGCAACGGGCGCAAGCTGATCATCGAAACGGGGAGGGTGCCCACCTTGGGAAACCATCGCCCCGGGCGCCGGCTGATTGTCGCGGCCGGGTTAATACTGGGCGTGCTGGCGGGTAACGCGATCGCGGCGGACTCCCGTCCCAACAAACCGGTGCTGCATGGCCAGCACTGGGTGGCCCTCACCGGCAAACCCCTGGCGGCCACCGCCGGGGCGATGATCTTCCAGCAGGGCGGCAATGCCGTGGACGCCGCCTGCGCCATGATCGCCGCCACGGCGACCATGTGGGACGTGCTCAGTTGGGGCGGCGAGACCCAGGCACTCATTTATAACCCCCACACCGGCAAGGTCATCGGCATCAATGCATTGGGCGTCGCCCCCACCGGCGCGACGCCGAAGTTTTTCCGGAAGCAGGGCATGGCCTACCCGCCGGAGTACGGCCCCTTGGCGGCCGTCACGCCCGGTACACCGGGCGGGATCATGGTTATGCTCGCCGAGTTCGGTAGCCTGAGCCTCGAGCAGGTGCTGGCCCCGGCCATGCACCTGGCCGAGGGCTATCCAATCGAAGCCGATACTGCCGATGACATCGAAGCGGAAAAGGCGCGGCTGAATCAATGGCCGGACTCGGCACGGGTATTCCTGACGCACCCGGGCGAAACCCGCGAGGCACCCCACGCCGGGGAAATTTTCCGGCAGCCGGACCTGCACGCCACGCTGCAAAAACTCGTGGA
>CAYMXG010000525.1:0-1812 GCA_964394115.1 uncultured Enterobacteriaceae bacterium
GATGGGTAAACTCTACGAAGAAATCGATGCGAATCTTGCTGCCTGGATACGCCGGCAGCACCTCTTCTTTGTGGCAACGGCGCCGAGCCATGGGGAACTCGTCAATTGTTCGCCCAAGGGCCTGGATACCCTGCAGATTACAGGTCCGCGTGAACTGGCCTACATTGATATTGGCGGAAGTGGAGTTGAAACCATAGCGCATATCAAGGAGAACGGCCGCATCGTAGTCATGATGTGTGCGTTCGATGGTCCGCCGAAGATCTTCCGTTTCTACGGCAAGGGCAGCGTTGTTGAACCGCACCACGGGGACTTCGCGTCACTTCTGGCTACGTTTCCCGAGCCGCCTGTCTGCCGGGCAATCATCCGTATAGCCGTTACGCGCATTCAGGACTCCTGCGGTTATGGCGTTCCGCTGTACGAATTCAAGCGCGATCGGGATTCCCTGCCGCGTTACCTGGAGTCCAAATCGCCTGAGCAGGTGCAGGAATTTATCGCGAAGTTCAATGACAAAAGTCTCGAAGGATTGTCCGGGCTCGAGTTGCAATCGAATGTCTTTGTCGCATCAAAGCGAGACACATAATCTCTGAATGTCAGGCACTCATTCCGCCATCCGCCATGAACACGCTCCCGGTGGAAAAACTGCTCTGATCGGAGGCCAGGAACAGCACCATCGCCGCGATTTCTTCGGGACGGGCGTGCCGGCCCAGCGGGATTATCTGGTTAAGCATCGCGGTGGCATCCAGGCCCAGCGCCGCGCCGAGGCGATTCTCTATATCAGTCTGGAATCCATTGTCCACCGGACCGGGGGCCAGCACGTTGACCCGAATGTTCCGCGGCGCCAGTTCCTTTGCGACGGTTCGCATCAGGCCGACAACAGCATGCTTTGACGTCGCGTAGGCGACGATGTTGGCGTTGGATTTCACGCCCATGATGCTGGACGTGATGATAATGCTGCCGCCATCGTTCATGTGTGGCACGGCGTATTTGCAGGCGAGGAACGAGGCCCGCACATTCACCGCCATGACGGTGTCGAAATCTGCTTCAGGAAAATCGGTAATCGGCTTGATGTCGCCACTGGCGCCGGCGTTGCTGAATAACACATCAATTTTGCCGAACTTATCCAGGGTCTTGCGGATGTAGTTGCGGGTGTCGCTGGTCTGTGTCACATCCGAGGTCGTGGTTGCGACCCGGTTGCCGTGATGCGTAAGGGACTTCAGCGCTTTGGCTAAATGCGCGTCATCGCGGTCCACCAGCATGACATTGCCGCCTTCCTCCAGTAATCGGCATGCGCTGGCGAGTCCGATGCTGCCGGCGCCGCCAGTGACGATGCAGGTCTTTCCGCTCATCCGTCCCATGAATCTATTTCTCCTTTGTTTGGAAAGCTTTTCACAAGGTTCCTATTTTGATTTCATTGAAAAGTTGCTGGATTCCGGCTTTCGCCGGAATGACGAAATGGAAATATTTGCTAATCCTTCTTTAGACAATCCGTCGTCAACCACTCCAGTTCCTCCGTCGGTGAACCCAGCGGTCTCAGGCGATCCCCTGCTGCCGTCGGCAACAACACCGGGAACGCACCGATGTCATGGCGCAGCATGGGCCGCCCGCCGAGGCAACTGTCCGTTGCCGCCGAATCACCGGACACAATCAATGTCAGCCCGTCCGCGAACTGCTGCAGATCCGTCCAGGTAAGCGGCAACTCGGAATGGGCTTCCCGTGCCTCGCTTCCGGCGGGCGCAAGTGCCAGCAATCGCTTCACCGAGGCGGCCATCGATTTCACGTCCGCCCCCGGAACATTGGCCAGCGTGATATCCC
>CAYMXG010000526.1:0-1804 GCA_964394115.1 uncultured Enterobacteriaceae bacterium
CGTTTGCCGCTGGCGGCGAGATCGGCCATGAATTTTTCCACCCCCGCCAGGGAGAACGAGGTCTTTTGGTAACGACGCGAGCCTTCCGGGAGGAGTTTGACCACGTCCGGCTCCAGTTCCCCCAATCCTTCCGGGTATTGCTCGCTGGCAAACACGGGCACACCCAGCGTTTTGGCACCGCGCAGCAGCAACCCGGTATTGCGTTGCAGCCGTGCCAGCACCTTCATCGGCATGGCCGCTGTCAGCCTGGTCTGGATGTCCATGACTACCAGCACCGAGTCGGCCAGCGAAACCATCGCGTATGCGGTCATGTCAAAACCCTGGGCCTGCCACTCAGTAGGCGAGCCACTGATTGAGCCGGGCCAGGTCTTCGGGTGACAGGGTCCCGGCAGCCTGTTTCAGCAGCAGGAAATTCTGGATGTATTCATATTTCGCCCGGGCATAGTCGCGCTTGGCTTCGGACAACACGCGTTCCGCGGCGATCACGTCCACAGCGGTTCGGGTGCCGACCTCGAAGCCCGCTTCCGTGGCGCGCAGCGCAGTCTCGCTTGAAATCAATGCCTGTTTGAAGGCGTGCACCTGGCTGATGCCCGAGACCACGCCCAAATAGGATTCCCGGGTTTGACGCTGGACGCTGCGGAGTGAAGTTTCCAGGCGCTCCAGGTTCTCATCCAGGCGCGCGCGGGCCTCACGGGCCCGGGAACTGACATACCCGCCCTGGAACAGCGGCACATTCAACTCCAGTCCCACAACGTCGGAGTGTATCTTCGTGGCACCGAAACGCCCGCCGGTCTTGTCATAACCGTACTGGGCAACGGCGTCCAGCGTGGGCAGGTGACCGGAGTTCTGCACTTTGATTTCCTGGCGGGACGCTTCCACCGATTCCTTTGCCGCCACCACCTCCAGGTTTTGCGCCAGGGCGGTTTCCGTCCATTGGTCAAGATCCGCCGGATCGGGCTCCACAAACGGCATGTCTTCAGACAACGCGGGCTGGGATTCCAGGTAGATGCCGATGATTTCGCGCAATGCCTCGCGCGAGTTGTCGACGCCATTGGCTGCGGCAATCCTCTGCGCCACCGCGCGGTCATAGCCGGCCTGGGCTTCCTGGACGTCAGTGATTGCGGTCAATCCGACGTCAAACCGCTGTTTCGCCTGGTCCAGCTGCCGGTTCAGGGACTTTTCCTCGGCCTCGGCAAATGCGAGATTGTCCAGGTTGGCGAGCACCAGATAATAGCGCTCGGTCAGGCGCACCATCAGCGCCTGTTCTGCCGCCGCATACTCGGCCTCCGCCTGTCGTATGCGGGTGTTTGCCTGCAGCAGCCGGACAAAACGGTCAAACCGGAATACCGGTTGGGAAATATTGAGTGAGTAGCCGTGGCTGTTGAATTTCACGCCACCCCCTTCTCCCACCGGGATAAATGCGGAACTGATGTCCTGATCGTTGTAATACGAGTTTCCGGTGGCCTGCACCGAAGGCAACAGTTGGGAAATTGCCTGGGGTTTTTGTTCCATGACAGCCCGTTTTGCCGCCGCGACCCGCCGATATTCCGGGTCGGATTGAAGGGCGAGATTGAAGGCTTCGACCAGGTCGGTGGCATGACCCGGAACGGGCAGCAAAAGAACGCTATAAAATGCGATCAAGGGAAATACCGACGTACGCGTAGTTGCAATGTTCATGTTTGTTCCTAAGTAATAATGGGGTCAGGTTCTGTTCTTATCAGTACTTTGGCATTTCCGGCTCGACCACCCGTGACCAGGCGTCGACGCCCCCTTCCAAATTCATGATGTTGCTGTAGCCGAGACT
>CAYMXG010000527.1:0-1799 GCA_964394115.1 uncultured Enterobacteriaceae bacterium
CCAGCGAGACTGTAAGTAAGACCAACTCTCCGAATAGCCTAATTGGGCGCATAACTAGGCGTTATGCGGAAAGGTTGCTGGATAGTGTTGTATACATGGGGGAAGGAGGATGCGCCGGAAGGGTATTCAAATCAATACCCTAAAAGGGGTAGGTATGAAAATTGTTCAATATCACCCTGCCGGGTTTGTCGTTTCCAATATTCACTGGCGAGCACTGCCAGGATAATAATATTTTGCATGCATTTTCTACTCGTATTGGAAGACGATTCAATGAATTGGCGGGGAAACAGATAAACAGGGTGAATTCTATCCATCTCTATTCTTCGCTAGGTGCGCGATCAGTCTTCTCTCCGCTGCGACGGAACTGGATGATCTTGCGCCGCTGACGCCCGGTCGGTCGCCCGCGGGGGCGGGGATTCAAGTCACGATCCAGTTTCTTCTGTGCTGCAAGCGTCTCGCGCCGGAAAATGCTCTCTGCACTTTCCAGGTACAGGGCGTCGGCCGCAGCTGCGGGCTGGCGGCGCGGGGACAATGCCAGGACAGTGACTTCCCGCATGCTGGTCTCGTTGCGAACCTGCAGGACCATTCCGATGTTCACCAACCTGGCGGGTTTCGCCCGTTGACCTGCCACCTGCACCTTCCCAGATCGCAGTGCTTCCGCCGCGTCGTTGCGGGTTCTGCAGAGGCGCGCGCACCAGAGCCACTTGTCGAGCCGCATGGAGTTGACGATTCTGGTTCGGGGTTGCTTCACGGCGGGATTCCTGTGCCTGCACGGGGATTTGCAGCATAATAATGTGTAATGCATATGGAGAGTCTCTGTGACTGACAATGCCCGCCCATTCAAGCCGCTGAATATTGCCGTGCTGATTGTCTCCGACAGCCGCACGGAGAAAACCGACAAGTCCGGCAAACTGCTGGTGGAGCGCCTGACCTCCGCCGGGCATCGGCTCCACGAAAAGTCCATCGTGCCCGATGACATTTACCATATCCGGGCGGCGGTCTCCGGGTGGGTGGCTGATGCAACGGTGGACGTGGTCATCAGCACCGGCGGCACCGGCGTCACTGGCCGCGATGGTACCCCGGAAGCGGTATCAGTGCTGCTGGACAAGGAGATCGACGGGTTCGGGGAAATGTTCCGCACGTTGTCCTACGAAGACATCGGCACCAGCAGCCTGCAGTCACGCGCCATTGCCGGTGTCGCGAACGGTACCTATGTCTTCGTGCTACCTGGCTCTGCCGGGGCCTGTGCGACTGCCTGGGACAAGATCATCTCCGCGCAACTGGATTTCCGCACCCGGCCCTGCAACCTGGTGGAGTTGATGCCGCGGCTCAAGGAAACCTGATCTGAACATGGAGCCCGTGGATGTGTTGATCATCGGTGCCGGCGCCGCGGGCAGCGTGTTCGCTGCGCACCTGGCCGAGGCAGGCAAGCGCGTGTTGGTGTTGGAGGCCGGCGCGCCGCGTCAATTGCAGGACCTGGTCAGTTCCCAGATCTGGGCGCGGCGGTTGAAGTGGGGACTGGCGCCCGTCCTTGCGAACGGGGAAGATCGGTTGAATCACAATATCGCCACCGGCTCCGGTATCGGCGGCGCGGCGCTGCATCACTATGGCACGTGGCTGCGATTTTCCGAAGACGTGTTCAAACCGCATGCGCTGCATGGCCGTGGCATTGACTGGCCATTCGAATACAGCGAACTCCGCCCGCACTATGACCAATTACAGCGGGAGATCGGGATCTCTGGTGATGCCGCCGCGGAGCATTGGCGGCCGCCGGGCGATCCATATCCGATGCCGCCGCT
>CAYMXG010000528.1:0-1780 GCA_964394115.1 uncultured Enterobacteriaceae bacterium
TCCTCGCGCGTCACCGTATCCAGATTTACGCGGCGCGCATCGGGGCCGCTTTCCCAGTTTATTTTCGGCCATTGATTGAGGTCCGGTGCCGTTTGCAGGGACGGGCCGGAACCGTCGAGAGTGAAATGCGCATGGCGAGTTGCGGCGCAATTGGGGATCAGCGCCACGGGCAGGGAGGCAGCGTGGGTCGGGTAGTCGCGGATCTTCACATCCAGCACCGTGGTCAGGCCACCCAACCCCTGCGCGCCGATGCCCAGTTCATTTACGCGCCGGAAGATTTCCAGGCGTAATTCCTCGAGCCGGTTTAGCGCACCGCGCGTGCGCAGTTCGTGCATGTCCACCGGTTCCAGCAGGGACTCTTTCGCCAGCAACATGGCCTTGTCGGCGGTACCGCCGATACCGATTCCCAAAATTCCCGGTGGACACCAGCCCGCACCCAGGCCCGGTACCGTCTTCACAATCCACTCCACGATGTCATCGCTGGGGTTCAGCATGGCCAGCTTGGCCTTGTTTTCCGACCCGCCGCCTTTCGCCGCGAGGTTGACGCTGACCTTGTCGCCGGGGACGACGCGCATGTGAATGACTGCCGGGGTATTGTCGCCGGTGTTGCGGCGCTTGCCGGCCGGATCGGACAGTATGGAGGCGCGCAGCACATTGTCCTCATGCATGTAGGCGCGGCGCACGCCCTCGTTGATCATGTCCTCAACGCCAAGGGCTGCCTCCCACCGCACGTCCATGCCTATTTCCACGAAGGCGTTGACGATCCCCGTGTCCTGGCAGATGGGGCGCCGGCCCTCGGCGCACATTCTGGAATTCACCAGGATCTGGGCGATGGCGTCGCGCGCCGCGGGCGATTCCTCCACGTCATAGGCCTGTTTCATGGCCTGGATGAAATCCAGGGGATGAAAATAGGACATGAACTGCAGGGCGTCGGCGACGCTGGCGATCAAGTCTTCCTGGCGAATCGACTTCATTTCGGCGTCATCGGGACATGCTAATCTGGATGCGATTGGTTATCATTGTAGCGCTGCAATCGCCTCATCGGGGAACTGTAACCAGGCGCACCGCGTCGGAATGGCTTACCGGACGGAGGGCATGCATATGAAGACTGTGCTGCTGACGGAAGACAACGAAGACATAATCGAGTTGGTAAAACTGGTGCTGGCGAAATCCGGCTATAAAGTGGATACAGCCGGGGATGGTGCCCAGGCCGTGGCCCGGTGCCTGAGCAATCCCCCGGACCTGGTGCTGATGGACATCAACATGCCAACGAAGGGCGGTTTTGACGCAGTCAAGGAACTGCGCGCCAAGGGATTCAAGAAACCAATCGTGATGCTGACCGCTTCCGAATCCGAGGCGGACCGCAAGCACGCCAAGGAAGCTGGATGCAATGCTTTTGTACTCAAGACCCTGAACATGGATGACTTGGAAAAGGTGATAGATCACCACCTCATGGATACAGGCGGAATCGATTGATTAATCCGCCTTGAGTTCCGCCCCCGGCCGGTCCTTGCGTCCAGCCGGATATCTGACCCCATTCCCATGACCGATCCGCTGCATCAAATGAACATCAGTTATGTCCCCACTGAAGATCGCCTGTTGCTGCGCGCCTCCACCCGTGGCGGCGACGAATACCGGATCTGGCTTACGCGCCGTTTCTGTTCGTTGCTGTCGGGCATCGTGCAGACGCAGATGGATAAATTCGGCGGGGCGCCGGTGCTGGCCGCCAGCAACGAGGCCAGGCAACTCTTCAAGCAGGGGGCCATGGAAAAGAAGTTTG
>CAYMXG010000529.1:0-1775 GCA_964394115.1 uncultured Enterobacteriaceae bacterium
AGCGTGACGCCCAGGTCGCGGGCGATCTTCAGCCCCATGTGCGTGATGCCGGATCGGGACATCAACACCGGGATACGCATCTGCGCGACCTTGATAACCATTTCCGAGGTGAGCCTGCCGGTGGTATAGAAGATCTTACCGGCGCCATCCTGTTGGTCGAGCCACATCTGCCCGGCAATGGCATCGACGGCGTTGTGCCGCCCGACATCCTCGATGAAGAGCAGGACGCGATCATCCTCGCACAAGGCGCAGCCATGGACCGCACCGGCGTTTTTGTAGACCTCGTTGTACTCACTCAGCGTTTTCAACAGCGCGTAGAGGCGCGACTGCTGCAATTGGATCGGTTCGATACGGATGTCGTGCAGATTCTCCATGATGTTTCCGAATACCGTGCCCTGGCCGCAGCCGGTGGTGACGATGCGGGGCCCCAGGCGTTCCTTCCAGTCGGCGCGGCCGGCGAAGGTCGTGATCGCGGCGGCATTGACCTCCCAGTCCACTTGGACGGATTTGATCTCGCGGATGTCATTGACGAGTCCCTGGTTGCGCAGATAGCCGAGCGCCAGAAGTTCCGGGTGCGTGCCCAGGGTCATCAGCGTGACCAGTTCGTAGCTGTCCACATACAGGGTCAATGCGCGTTCGTCGGCGATGTGCATCTCGCGCACATTGCCATATTCATCCACAGCGCGGGCAGGGGAGGTGGCCGGGAGACCGGCTTGCGTCAGTTCCGGTTGGTACCGGCGTTTCATCGTAACGCGGCTGCGATCAGCCGCCGGTGGCGTTCATATGCCGGAAGATGAGCGGTTTTGCGGACAGGTTGAATTCATGCCCCTTGGGCTTGATGCGCATGGAGTCCCGAATGGCCTGTTTCAGCGCCTCCAGTTCACCGGGGTGGGCGCGGATCACGCGGCGCAGATCCACGGAATGCTCCTGCCCGAGGCACAGCAGCAGACGGCCCTCGCAGGTCAGGCGCACGCGGTTGCACGACTCGCAGAAGTTGTGACTGTGCGGAGATATAAAGCCAACGCGGGTTGCCGTGCCGGGAACGCGGAAATAGCGCGATGGCCCGCCGGTGTTCTCGGTCGTCGGGACCAGGCTGTAGGTCCGCTCAAGATCCGCGCGGATTTCGTCACTGGAATAATAGGCCTCGGCACGGTCATGATCCCCGATGATGCCGAGGGGCATTTCCTCGATGAAGCTGATATCAATACCGTGCTCCACGGCGAATCGCACCAGGGCGGTGACCTCATCATGATTCCGGTGTTTGAGGATGACCGAGTTGATCTTCACGCGTTCGAAACCGGCGCCGAGCGCCGCATCAATGCCGGCCAGCACCACATCCAGGTCGCCGACGCGCGTGATTTGCCGGAACCGCTCCCGATCCAGTGAATCCAGGCTGATGTTGATGCGCCGCACACCAGCGGCGCGGAGTTCCGGAGCCAGGCGCTGCAATTGTGAACCGTTCGTGGTCAATACCATTTCGCGCAGGCCGGGTAGTTCGCCGACGTCGCGGAATAATTTGATCACATTGCGGCGCACCAGCGGTTCACCGCCGGTGATGCGGATCTTGCCGACGCCCAGTTCGGTAAATGCGCGGGCAATGGTGCTCAGTTCCTCCAGCGTCAGTAACTGCGCGCGCGGGACGAATTCCATTTCTTCCGCCATGCAATAAACGCAGCGAAAATCGCAGCGGTCTGTCACCGAAATGCGGACGTAATTGACCGTGCGGCCGAAGTTGTCGACCAGGGGTTCGATGAATTTGGCGGGTGCGTTCATTG
>CAYMXG010000530.1:0-1766 GCA_964394115.1 uncultured Enterobacteriaceae bacterium
AGTGGCTGCAGGCCATGCAGGCCCGTCCCGGCGTGCAGGCCGCCATGGCCATGGCGAAGAAACCCATGCGCCCGCCCGCCGGCCAGACAACTTCGGCCTGAATAGCGGCTCCCGGAGGTATATCACGCCGAACCCGGGGCGGCAGCCGATGCAGCGGTCAAAGGCGTGATCCGAATTGCAACGTAGGGTGGGTTAGGCGCGCAGCGCCGCCGCCAGCAGCGTCTTCGTGTATTCCTCACGCGGCGCATTGAAGATCTCCTGGGCCGGGCCTTCCTCGACGATCCGGCCGTCGCGCATTACGGCCACGTAATGGCTGAGCGCGCGCACCACCTTCAAATCGTGGCTGATGAACAGGTAGGCCATGTGATGCCGCGCCTGCAGGTCGCGCAGCAGGTCCACGATGAGCGCCTGGACTGAACGATCCAGCGCAGAGGTTGGCTCGTCGAGCACCACCAGTTCCGGTTTGAGCACCATGGCCCGCGCCACCGCGATACGCTGACGCTGGCCGCCCGAGAATTCGTGCGGCAGCCGGCCCTGTGTCTGCGGATCGAGTCCGACCTCCGTCAATGCCCCCGCGACGCGCGCGCGGCGCGCTTCTACCGGCATGCCGGGCTCATGCACACTGAGCCCTTCGCCGACGATCTCGCCGATGGTCATGCGCGGACTCAATGCCCCGTACGGATCCTGGAACACGACCTGCATGCGCCGGCGCAACGGGCGCAACGCCTTCGCCTGCCAGCCCTGGATCTCATGGCCGAGAAACACAATGTTGCCTTCGCTCTTGACCAGCCGCAGCAACGCCAGGCCGAGCGTGGTCTTGCCGGAGCCGGATTCGCCGACGATTCCCAGTGTCTGTCCGCGCCGCACTGAAACGCTGACCCCGTCAACGGCCCGGACATGGTCGACGGTGCGCCGCAGTATTCCGCGCGTCACCGGGAAGTACACTTTCAGATCGCGTGCTTCCATCACCGGTGCCGAGTCGGTCACCGGGGGAACCGGCGCGCCCTTCGGCTCCGCCTCAATCAGGTGCCGCGTGTAGGCATGCTGCGGGCGCTGCAACACGTCCGCGACCGTGCCGGTCTCAACGATCTCGCCGCCCGTCATCACTGCCACGCGGTGCGCAATCCTGGCCACGACGCCAAGGTCGTGAGTGATCATCAGCATCGCCATGCCGAGACGCGACTGCAGGTCGCGCAGCAGGTCCAGGATCTGCGCCTGGATGGTGACGTCCAGCGCGGTCGTCGGTTCATCGGCGATCAGCAGGTCCGGACGGTTCGCCAGCGCCATTGCGATCATTACGCGCTGGCGCTGGCCGCCGGACAACTGGTGTGGAAACGCGCCGAGGCGTGACTCCGCGTCGCTCAGCCCGGCGAGTTGCAGCAGTTCCAGCACCTCGCGGCGCGCGGCCACCGGATCCAGTCCCCGGTGGATGCGGATGGATTCACCCACCTGCCGCTCGATGGTGTGCAGCGGGTTCAGCGACGTCATCGGCTCCTGGAAGATCATTGACATGCGATTGCCGCGCAGCTGCCGCAGCTCGGGTTCCGGCGCGCCCATGAGTTCCCTGCCGTCGAAGCGGACGGAACCCGACGGATGAAAGGCCGCCGGGTAGGACAACAACTGGGGAATGGACAGGCCGGTCACCGTCTTGCCGGAGCCGGATTCGCCGACCAGTGCCAGCGTCTTACCGCGTTCGATTTGCAACGTGGCACCGCGCACGGCCTCCACGATTCCGGCGGGCGTGCGGAACGACACGCGCAGGTCCG
>CAYMXG010000531.1:0-1765 GCA_964394115.1 uncultured Enterobacteriaceae bacterium
TCAGGTCGGAGATGAGCCGCAGTTCGTGTTCGATCAACTGCGCGACGGCGTCCGGCGTGCCGCCCGGCCAGCGCCGCCGCGCGCCCTCCTGCGTCAACACGCGCAGCCACGAGGCCGGCGTCTGCCCCGGCGGCACGATCTCGTGCGGATACTCGTAACGCAATTCATCCAGGGAAAAGTTGATCTGGTCGCTGATGCACAGGGTCTGTACCAGCAGTTCCTCCGGGTACAGGCGCGCCAGCACGGAGCGGGGCCGCAGGTGCCGTTCACCGTTGGGATGAAGCGCGTGACCCAGTTCGTGCAACGGCCGGCCCAGGCGGATCGCCGTCAACACATCCTGCAATACACGCCGGCCGCGGCTGTGCATGTGCACGTCGCCACAGGCGGTGAGCGGGAGATCGGTGCGGCCGGCAAGGCGGCGGCAGAATCCGAGCCAGGACTCATCGCGCCCGGAGAACAGCAGTTCCACGCCGATCCATACTGCCGGGCCGAACAGGTTGCGCAGCCAGTGGCCATCCGCTGCCGTGGCCTGCTGGCCAGGCAGCCACAGTGCGCGACATCCCTCCGGGATATGCGCCTCGAGATCGCCGCGCGTCAGGTGATACCGCCCCTTCGGGCTTTCCGTGCGTGCGTGGGTAATGAGTCTTGAGAGGTTGCCGTAGCTGTTCCGATCCCGCGCCAGCAGCACGAGCCGGAAGCCGTCGCTTAAGACAAGCTCGCTGCCGATGATGAGCTTGAGCGCCGTGCCGCGGGCGGCGGCATGGGCGCGCACCACGCCGGCCAGCGAACATTCATCGGTGAGCGCGAGTGACGTGTACCCGAGTTCCAGCGCGCGCCGCACCAGTTCCTCCGGGTGCGACGCGCCGCGGAGGAAGGAGAAATTCGAGAGGCAGTGGAGTTCGGAGTAGGGAAACACTCACCCAAACACCCCCTGCAAATACCACTCTCCTTCCCGCCGATCCCGGTACACCCACAACTGCGAGCCGGCGGGATTGCGCGCGAGATAATAGTCGCGGCTCACGTCCATGCCGTCCCACCAGCCGGCCTCGATGCGCTCCGGCAATTTCGACAGGCTGAGCGCTCCGTTCCAGCGGGGATGATCATCCGGGCTGCGCAGGCGCTCCGGCTGCGACAACAACCATGCCGGGCGTGGTGGGGAAAAAATGGGGTCGGAGTCATTTTCCCGATTTCCCGCTGTTCCAGCTTTTCTCGATGTCATCGGGAAAATGACTCCGACCCCATTTTTTCCACCGGCGCACTCGGGCCGGTGATCATCCCGCAATTGCGGCCATGACAGGCACCCCGGCCCGAGCCGGGCGCCCAGTTGATCCAGGAACTGCCGCCAGTGCTGCTCCATCTCGGGGCGACCATCGAGCAAATCCAGGTTGGCAGCGGGAATGACATGCAGGTGATCGCAACGGATGCCCATGGCAGCCACCTCCGCCGGCAACTCCGTTCTTTCGAACTGGTGCTGCAACAATTGCAGGAACTCCGCCGCACGCCGCTCGTAACGGCTGGTGTCCAGCCGCAACACCGTCACCGGCGCATGCTCGTGGTAAAGGAAACAGCGCACCCGCTGTGTGGCCGCCTGCCGGCGCAGCAGGTAATGCTCGAGCCGTTGCAGCAACTTCTCCGCCAACAGCTGCAGGTGCGTCCAGTTATCACTGGCCGGATACAGATCCTCCGCGGCGCGAAACGGCTGCGGCGGCGCGTACAACGCCATGGGTTCCGGCACATGGCCCAGCGCCTGGTCCAGCACCTGCAA
>CAYMXG010000532.1:0-1763 GCA_964394115.1 uncultured Enterobacteriaceae bacterium
AATACGCCCAATGCTCACCTTGAATGTGCGCGCCGTGCATTCGCCGAGCCGCTGGTGGCAAGACTTTCCGCGCACGGTCGCCCCATCGATGCCGAGCTGGTTGTCAGCGCCTATGCCATTGCTTCGCGCGAACAGATCGAACGGTCGCAGGTGACCGCGCGTGAACATGCCTTCGAGGATCGCTTTGCGCGGACGTTGGGGTTGATTGACCGGGCCGGCGCCGTCAACGGTGAAGGGCTGACGGAATTTGCGCAGGCATTGGCGGCGCAGGTGGTCGGGCAGGCAGTGCTGGTGGAGGGCGCCATGGAAGCCGTGCAGCGCCTGGCGCAGCGGTTCCGCCTCGGCATCGTGTCGAATTACCCCATGGCGTCAGTGGTCCGGCGTTCACTGGCGCGCTTCAATCTCGAGGACGCGTTCGAATGCATCGCGGTGTCGGGCAGTTCGGGGTGGCTGAAGCCGCATCCAAATGCGTTCCGCGCAGCACTGGACAGTCTTGCCCTGGATGGCGCACCTGCCGTGTTCATCGGCGATGATCTGGAAAATGACGTGCGCGGCGGCAAGCGCATGGGGATGCGTACGATCTGGTACGCTCCGGGCCGCCCGACACCCGAAGAGCCGGACCTCGATTTTCACGCGCACAGCCTCGGGGAAATCCCCGCGTGGTGCGAACGCAACGTGCACTGAGCGACCGGATCACATGAGTCACGAACTGAAGCAAATCGAAACCCGGCTCCTGATTGGCGATGCCTTTGTGCCTGCGGTGGATGGCGCCGTGTTCGCCGCGATGAGCCCGCGTGACGGTGCGCAACTTGCCCAGGTGGCCAGGGCCGGGATCGCTGATGTGGATCTGGCGGTGCACGCGGCCCGCGCGGCATTCGACGCCGGGCCGTGGCCGGGCATGATGCCCACCGAGCGCGGCCGCTATCTGCGTCGAATTGCCGATCGCATCCGCGCCCGTAGTGACGTCATCGCGGAACTGGAAACGCTGAATGGCGGCAAGACCATTCGCAATTCGAACAACGAGGTCGAAGCTGCCGCGAAGGTGTTCGAATATTATGCCGGCGCCGCCGACAAGTGGTTCGGCAACACCATCCCCATGGGCGCCGGCGTGGTCGACTTCACGTTGCGTGAACCTGTGGGTGTCGTCGCGGCCATCACGCCATGGAACTTTCCGTTTCTGGCGGCCGCATGGAAGACAGCGCCGGCGCTTGCGGTCGGTTGCACGATCGTGCTCAAACCCGCCAGTCATACGCCGCTTACGGCATTGATGCTGGGCCGGGTCGCACTGGAAGCAGGTCTGCCGCCGGGTGTGCTCAATATTCTCCCGGGACCCGGCGCGAAACTGGGTGATCACATCGCCCGGCATCCGCTCATCGACAAGATCGCCTTCACCGGGGAGACCACCACCGGCGCGAAGTTGATGAAGGCGGGCGCCGAACATGTGAAGCGCATCAGTCTCGAGCTCGGCGGCAAGAGTCCGAACATCATCTTCGCCGATGCCGACCTCAACAAGGCCGCGGTTGCCGCGGTGCATGGCGCGTTCGGCAATGCCGGGCAAAGCTGCTCGGCACGCACACGCGTGTTCGTGCAGCGCGAGGTGCAGGACGAGTTTGTCGCGCTGTTCCGGGATGCCACGACGAAATTCAAGGTTGGCGATCCCCTCGATCCGGAAACAGACATGGGTCCGCTCGTGTCAGCGGAGCACTGGCGCACGGTGAAGTCCTACGTGACGCTGGGCGAAAGCGAGGGCGGCGCGGTGGTCT
>CAYMXG010000533.1:0-1760 GCA_964394115.1 uncultured Enterobacteriaceae bacterium
GGGTGGAATATCCGAGTCATGCGCTGAAGCAGGTGCTGGAACGCACGCTGGGCGTGCCCATCTTCCAGGAACAGGCCATGCAGATCGCCATGGTCGCCGCGAATTTTTCCGCCGGCGAGGCGGATGCGTTGCGCCGCGCCATGGCGGCGTGGAAGAAACGCGGTGGCCTGGAACCCTTTGAGGAACGCCTGAAGGCGGGCATGCAGCGCAACGGTTACGATCCGGCATTCGCCGATCGCGTCTATAACCAGTTGCGCGGCTTCGGCGAGTACGGCTTTCCTGAGTCCCATGCCGCCAGCTTCGCGCTGCTGACCTATGTTTCCTCCTGGCTCAAGTGCCACGAGCCCGCGGCCTTCACCTGCGGCCTGCTGAACAGCCAGCCCATGGGATTCTACACGCCGTCGCAACTGGTGCAGGATGCGGCGCGGCATGGTGTTGAAGTATTGCCGGTGGATGTGTGTTACAGCGGCTGGGATTGCAACCTGGAAATTGTTGGCCGGCTGAAGCCGGCCCTACAGGTGTCCGATTCATGTAGGGCCGGCTTCAGCCGGCCATCAAAAGACCTGGCGCTGCGATTGGGCTTTCGCATGGTGAAAGGACTGGGCGAGGAAGCCGCGCAGCGCATGGTCACTGAACGGGCACGCGCGCCATTTACATCATTGCAGCAGATGGTGGAGCGCTGCGATCTGGATCGCGGCACGGTGAGCGCCCTGGCGGCGGCGGATGCGCTGCAGTGCTTCGCCGCCAACCGTTACCAGGCTCACTGGCAGGCGGCCGGCGTGGAACCGCGCCCGCCGTTGTTCCCGGCGTTGCATTTCAACGAGGCGACGCCGTTGCTGGGCCGCCCGGGAGAAATGGAGGATGTCATTGAGGATTACAACAGCACGGGGTTGTCATTGAAGGATCACCCGTTGGCGCTGCTGCGGCCGCGCTTCGAGGCGCTGCGCGTGTACCGCGCCGTGGATCTGTATGGATCGGAAGTGGATGGCACCGAGAAAATGGAGTCGGAGTCATTTTCCCGGTACTCCCGGGAAAAACTGGAACGGCAGAAATCCGGGAAATTGACTCCGACTCCATTTTCTCTGCCGCGCAATCACTCGCTGATCAAGGTCGCCGGCCTTATCGTCTGCCGCCAGCGGCCGGATACTGCCTCCGGCGTCATGTTCATGACGCTGGAGGACGAGACCGGCTCCATCAATCTGGTGGTCTGGCCCCGGGTGCTGGAGCGTCAGCGCCGGCCATTATTGCAGGGCCAACTGTTGCTGGTGCATGGCACGCTGCAACGGGAGGAGGACGTGATCCACGTCATCGTGGGCAGGGCGAAGGATTACTCCGGCTGGCTTGATGGCCTGGAGGTTCGGAGCCGGAATTTTACCGATGGCGTGCGGGTGGCCCGGGCGACGGGCGGCATCATTGAATGATCAATCGCGATCGTTCCCGTGGCCATTATCATGCCCGCGCCCTTTGCCGTTTCCATGATCGTCGTTACCTCCGCGATCATTGTCGTGTCCGCGATCCCCGTCATTGTCATGATATTTTCTGGCAAGACCAGGTGGCAACCGGGCCTGCTGGTATTGCTGCCAATCCCTGTCAACTTGTTTGCTGTAATACCAGCCATCATTGCTGTGACGGTAATAGGAATCACCCAGGAAGTAATAATCAGGATATCCAATCACCAGGTAGACGCCCAGATTGGAATCATAGACAAGATCATGATCGTGGTATTTGTGACGATAGCCATGTGCCGGCGCATGCGGCGG
>CAYMXG010000534.1:0-1751 GCA_964394115.1 uncultured Enterobacteriaceae bacterium
ACCCGATTAGCCGGGTGGACTCCAGCGGTTACCTCGCCATACGTGAAATTGCGGAACGGCTGGGCACACAGGGCATCCAGCTTGCCTTTGCCGGACGCAGGGCGCGCGTGCAACTCAGGATGTGGGAGCTGAACGTGACCGAGGCCGAACTTAAGATTCGTCTTTTCACCAGCTTGGGCGATGCGTTTACGGCACTGAGCGGCCTGACTGCAGCGGGCGAGCGGAAATAGTCCGTGAAACATTGCACCAGACTGGGCGTGGCGTGCAGTGCCGAACCGTGGGGCGGCATTTTTGTGCGCGCCTGCATGGCCACCCTGATCACACTGGGTTGGTTGGGGGCGCGTGCGGATACGACCGAACTGGCCCGGGAGGAGCAGAACCCGATCACGCGTTTTTATGTGATGCGCTTCGAAGACAATGCCCAGTTTGGGTTCGGCCCGGACAACGAGGTTCTCAATTTCTTCCGCATCCAGCCGCTGGTCCCGTTCAAACTGAATGACAACTGGACCCTCCTCACCCGCGCCATCATACCCATCGCCCACCAGCCCTTCCCGCACACCCGCGACGGGCTGAGCGACATCGCCCTGACTTCTTTCTTGACGCCGGCCCGGACCGGGAAATTCATCTGGGGTGCGGGTCCGGCGCTGGTTTTCCCCACGGCCACCGATGATCTGCTCGGTACGGAGAAGTGGTCGGTAGGACCGGCCCTCGCCGGTGTTTATTCCAGCGGGCCGTGGGTGGTCGGCGTCGTGGCCCTGAATGTGTGGTCATTTGCCGGCGCTGACGACCGCCGGGATATCAACGTGATGACATTGCGGCCGCTCATCAACTACAACCTGCCGAACGGTTGGTACCTCACCTCCAGTCCCAGTATCGCCGCCAACTGGGAGGCCGATGGCGATGACCGCTGGCTGGTGCCACTGGGTGGCGGCGCAGGAAAGGTGTTTGCCATCGGGCGGCAGCGGGTAAGCCTGACCATGGAGACCTATTACCACGTCGTGTCCCCGGCCATCGGCCCGGACTGGCAGTTGCGCCTGCAGTTCTCGTTGCTGTACCCGGACTGACCGTTGGGACTTGACGCCACTCCTCGCTAATCAGATGCGAACGACCTTGTAGGCCAGTTCGGTACCGTCGTAGACCGGTTCGTACGTCACATTGTTGTACTTGTACATCGTCATGCCTGAAGCCGTCGGCATGGTCGTCGCCCCGGCGGGCAGGTACGGCACCACGGCACCGGCTGGTGCGTTGACCACCGCGTAGTAGCCGCTCTCTGCCTCAACCGAATAGAACGAACCCTGGTAATAGCAGTAGGGCATCGCGTCAACCGCGAGCACATGGCACTCCGGCGGGGGCGCTTCGACGACCGCGCCAATAGGCGCATCGACCACGACGTACCCTGTCGCCGCGGGTTGATAATAAATCCCGCCGTAGTAATAGTAATTCATGCCGTTGTACGGCACCGGGTAGTAATAGTTCGGCACCGTGGCGATGGCCATGCCGACGGTAAACGCGGCAAGTCCCCACATGCAGCCATCGCAATCGTCGTCCCAGAAACCGTCATCATCGAATGCGTCCTCGAAATCGTCCCAGTTGTCTTCCATGAAATCCTGCCGGTCCTCGCGACTCTGCTCCCGGAAGTCCTGCCATTCCTTCTGTCGCTCGGTGCGCTGCTCCTGGCGCGTACCCTGCCGATCAGTGCGCCCAGTCTGTCGCTCTCCCTGCCGATCGGTGCGTTCTCCGGCCCGATCCTC
>CAYMXG010000535.1:0-1748 GCA_964394115.1 uncultured Enterobacteriaceae bacterium
CCCGCATTATCAGAACAACCATGCAACCATGACCCTGTCGTGTCCCCATTGAACCAGGCGGGATCCCCGTCAAGACGCGACGCACCCTGTCCTGCCTGTTGCTGATTTTTTCCGTCAGCGCGGCCTCCGACGGGGCCAGCGTGGATGCCGATGCGGTCCGGCGTTATTTGCAGACCCATCCGGAGTTTCTACTGGAACATGAGGAATTGGCCGCCGCTGCCCTGGCCCAGGGAAGAACCGCGGGTCTCCGGGAAGGAATGGAAAGGCGCAGGCAGGCCATGGCCGATCTGGCGCGCCCCGGCGGTAAAAGCGCAGGACCCTTGAAGTTCCGGGGGCGCCTACAACTGGTCTATTTCGGGTTCACCCAATGCCCCGATGTGTGTCCCGTCACGCTCGCAAACATCGCCAAAGCCATGCGGCTGCTGGCGGACAAGGCGGATCTGGTGCAGCCGCTGTTCATCAGCATCGATCCGGAACGGGATAGGCCGGGGATTCTGGCGCAGTATGTCCATTATTTCGATTCCGCAATGATCGGCCTCACCGGCACACCGGAACAAATCGCGCGCGTCCAGGCCGCCTTCGGCGTGACCAATGAGAAAATCCCGGCGCAAAACGGCACCGGTTCCCACGCCTTCCAGCACAGCGCATGGATTTACCTGATGGGTGACAATGGACAAATGCTGGAACGCTTCCCGGGCCACATTGCGCCGGATGCCCTGGCTGCGGCGATGGCGCCCTTCCTGACCACGGGAACACCATAACCAATGGCCGGAACTGCAAAAAAACTCCTGCTATGCAGTTGCCTGTGCCTGCCAGCCTACGGTGGATTCGCCGCGTCGGGCGCCGACCCCACACGCAGCGAAGAACAGCGGGTGCTGGAATATTTGCGCGCACACCCCGGGTTCCTGCTCGAAAACCCCGATCTGCTGGAGCGCTCGGCTGCGCTGCAACGGCAACAGGCGGAAAGCGCAGGGGTCGAAGGGCGCCGGCAACGCATACGGGGCCGCGAGGCGTCGCTGCTGGCCTCGAATCTGACGGCGGTGCGCGGGGCACCGGATGCCGCCAACACCATGATCGAGTTCTCCGATTACCAATGCCTCCCCTGCAAGAAAAGCACCCCGGAAGTCGAGGCGTTCCTGCAGGAACACGCGGATGTGCGCCTGATCCATCTGCAACTGCCCGTATACGGTTCGCAATCCATCATGGCGGCCCGGGCGGCATTGATCGCGAACCGGTCCGGCAAATTCGAGCCGTATCATGCGGCCATGATGCAGGCGCCAGTTCCCGTCGACATGCAAACCATCGAACGGGCATTGTCATTGGCCGGCGTCTCGGCGCGGACATTCAGCGTCGAAAGCATTGACCCTGAATTGTCGGGCTATCTGGACGAGGTGCGCGCGTTTGCCACGGAGCTGGGCACCGTGGGTACACCCACGTTCATCCTGAATGGCCGGATCATTCATGGCGGAGTAACCAGGGAAACACTCCGCGCCGCGCTGGCAACCTCCGCAGCGCCCGAATGATCCAGTCAGCGCCTACAGCACTGATACGCGCTCAGTACTCGACCCGGGTGCCCATCTCCACAACCCGGTTGGCAGGGATGTTGAGAAAGAGGCGGAGGATGACCCGCCTCCGCATCGATTGATTGCCTGATGTTCATGCATGTTCCCGGCGCAGCAGCTCCGCCGCCGCAACCATGGCGCGCAGCTTGGCGTCGGCTACGGTGCGCGGCAGGTATTTCATGCCGC
>CAYMXG010000536.1:0-1747 GCA_964394115.1 uncultured Enterobacteriaceae bacterium
ACCTTCGCATGCAGGTCGGCCGCGGTATAGCGGCGCTTGTGCCTTGCCACTTCATCCTGACGGCTCCACAACCACGGATGCTGCGGAACGGTGAGCAGGATGCCGCCGCCTGGCCGGAGCGCGCGCCGCATACCGGCCAGCACCAGCTCGTCCTCATTGATATGTTCAATGACATCAAAGGCGCCGATCAGATCAAACTCCTGTTCGAAAGGCAGGTTGCGGGCATCGAACTGGTAAAGCCGCGTCTTCCCGCCGAGTTGGTCGCGCGCGTGGCGCGCCCCGGAAATCAGCATCTCCGAGGCGTGCAATTCGAGTTGCGGGTGTTCGCGGGCGATGGCGGCATGGACTACGCCGGTCCCCACGCCCACCTCCATGAACCGGCGCGCGTCAGGAAAGAAAGCGCCGACAAACTGCGCAATCAGGCTGCTTCTTGAGCGAAACCAGAAATTCCGGTCTTCCACCTGTGCCAGCCGCGCATAAGCCGCCGGGTCGAAGTTGACGTCCGTGGCGGCAAGTTCGGGCGCAAGTACGGGTATACCGGAATCCTGCGCCGGTGCCATTTCACAATGCGGGCACTTCCAGTCGGCAGAGTCGAACAGGTGCTGGCAGTGAAGGCAGCGTTTCATGGGCCGCTGCGCCGGGAAGGTTGCGTGGTGTCCAGGTCTTTGCCGGGCGCAGTGGCTGGCGACGCCAGGACTGCGCGCAATGGAAACGGCAGGCACAGCGCGGATAACAGGCCGACGACCAGCCAGGTGGCGATAAACCAGACATGTGAGGCCAGGGCGTAGGCCAGCGCCTCCGCCTTGCCCATGCCGAACAGCGATAATGCGATGACACCCGCCGCCTCATACGTCCCCAGGTACCCCGGTGCGGCAGGGAGGGCGGTGGCAATGGCAATCAGCGCCATGACCAGGAATGCCTGCGGCAGGCTCAATGAGAGACCAACCGCTGATGCGAGGAGCAGAAACGTCGTGGCATCCACGAGCCGAAGCACCGCGGTCTGAATTCCGGCGGCCGCGATACGGCGCCAGCTGAAAAATCTCCTCACATCGTCAAGTATTGTCAGGACTCTTCGCGCGAGTTGTCCGGCCGGCCCCGGCGACGATCCAAGGCGCGCCAACAGCGCTGCGAATCTGCCGCGCTGCGCCCACGCCAGGGAGAATGCGGCGACGGCGAGGACTGCTGCCGTGATCACGCGGCCGGCAGCAGCGCCGACATCCGGCGGCAGGACCAGCAGGTAGGCCCACCAGCACAGGATCAAAGCAATGGCGACCATCTCCAGGAGTTTTTCCACGGCGAAGGTGGTGATGATGCCGTGCACGCTGGCGGTCGGCGACACATGTTTCAGCACTGCGCAGCGCAACAGGTCGCCGGCGCGCAGCGGCAGCACGAGGTTCCCCAATACCCCCATGCCCAATGCCAGCGAACAGCCGCGCACCGACACACCCTCCTGGCGCGGAAACAATGTCTGCAGTCGCCAGCACTTCAGGAACCACGACAGGATTGTCAGCGAGACCAGTGCCGGCAATCCGCTGGCACTGGTTCGGCCAAGTACTGCGGCAAAGAGGGAAAAATCAACGTTGTATGCCACCAGGATGATGGCGCCCAGCGTGACCAGGACTCTGACCAGGATGGATTTTGCGGTGCTCATGCTGCGCGCCGGACGAACCAACAGGCGGTCAGGTCTTGTGGCATGTCATCAGAAAGATTGTGTAGGGGACGCGCAGGGTGTCGTGCAGGATCACCC
>CAYMXG010000537.1:0-1732 GCA_964394115.1 uncultured Enterobacteriaceae bacterium
TGTGCGGCATCGACCTGCGCATACCGAAGGGCGGCTGCTTCGGCCTGCTGGGGCCAAACGGCGCCGGCAAGACCACGACGCTGCGCATGGTCCTCGGACAGTGCCACATGAGTACCGGAACCATGCAGGTGCTGGGCCAGCCGATGCCCGCATCCAAGAAAGCGGTGCGCGCGCGCATGGGCGTGGTCCCGCAACTGGACAACCTGGACCCGGACTTCACGGTGCTGGAGAACCTGCTCGTGTACGCGGCCTATTTCGGTCTGCGGCGCCGGGACGTGGAGAAACGGGCGCAGGAGCTACTGGCGTTCGTGGAGCTTTCCGATCGCGCGCACACCCGCATCGGCGAACTCTCCGGCGGCATGAAGCGGAGGCTGAGCTTCGCCCGCGCACTGATCAATGATCCGGAAGTGCTGATCCTGGATGAACCCACCACCGGGCTGGACCCGCAGGTGCGGCACTTGATCTGGAACCGGCTGCGCGGCCTGAAGCGTGACGGCAAGACCCTGATCCTGACCACCCACTACATGGAAGAGGCCGAACGCCTTTGCGATCACATCGCCATCATGGATCATGGCCGCATCATTGCCGAGGGGGCGCCGCGGGAACTGATCCGCGGCCATTCGGAACCGGATGTCATCGAGGTGCAGGGCGCACCGGCGGCATTGGAGCAACAACTGGCAGCGTTGAACGGGGGACGCGTGGAGCGCATCGGCGAGACGCTTTATTGCTATACGCGGACAGCGCGCGATGCGGTGGCGATACTCGAGCCGATGTCCGACATTACCTACCTGCACCGGCCCGCGAACCTGGAGGATGTCTTCCTTAAACTCACCGGCCGGGAAATGCGCGAATGAACGGCGGCCTGATATTGCTGCGCGGGGCGAACTGGTCATTGCCGCAGCCGGCGTGGACGGCGCTGGCAGTGTGGCGACGCAACTTTCTCGTCTGGCGCAAACTCTTTGGTCCCAGCCTGCTGTTCAACTTCGGCGAGCCGTTGTTGTACCTGCTGGGACTGGGGTACGGGCTCGGCCGCTTCATCGGCGAGGTGGAGGGCATGACCTACATCGCGTTTCTTGCCAGCGGGTTGCTGGCGTCCTCAAGCATGAACACCTCCTCGTTCGAAGGCCTCTACTCCGTGTACACGCGCATGGTGCCCCAGCAGACCTATGACGGCATGCTGGCCACGCCGGTGGACGTGGATGACATTGTCCTCGGTGAGATGCTGTGGTGCGCCACGAAGGGAGTCATCAGTAGCGCCGCCATCCTGATCGTGGCGCTGGGACTCGGTGCCATCGAGGGTTGGCAGACGCTGTTATGCCTGCCGGCATTTTTTCTCACCGGCCTGTGCTTTGCCGGCCCGGCGCTGGTGGTCAGCGCGGTATCCCGCTCCTACGACTTCTTCGCCTATTACGTGACACTGGTCATCACGCCCATGTACATCTTCGGCGGCGTGTTTTATCCGGTCACCACGCTGCCCGATGCCGCGCAGTTGCTGGTGAACGTACTCCCGCTGACCCACGCCGTGGCGTTGATCCGGCCGCTGGCCAGCGGTCACTTGCCGGCGGAATTTGCGCTGCATGTAACGGTGCTTTCCGTCTACGCCGTGATCGGGTTCTATCTCGCCGTGGTGCTTATCCGCCGCCGGTTGATCCAATGAAATACATCGAAATCTCAACGCCGGGCGAACCGGAGGTGCTGCGGCTGGCGGAAGGTCCACGCCCGGAACCCGGTG
>CAYMXG010000538.1:0-1731 GCA_964394115.1 uncultured Enterobacteriaceae bacterium
CCGTCATCTGCACCGTGGCTTCATCGCCCGTGGGAACAGTGATCGGGGAGGTATTCTTGCCCGCCTCGGCGGGCTGAACGGATTTCGTTGCCATGCTGGCGCTCCTGGTGTTGGGGGGTGAGTCCATCATAAGCCCTGCATCCCTGATTCAGCCACCAGCGCGCCGCACCACCCCAAATGCCAAAGCCCTTGAAATCGCCCGGCAGATCGCTATCGTGTGCCCTCTTTTTTGCCGGCCAATTGAGAACCTGCGGAGAATTTCCTCATGACCCAGCCCCACGGTGGAGTGGACCTGAAACCCCTGTACGTCGCCGATGCGGCGCAACGCAGCGCGTTGGCCGGGGAGGCCGGAAGGTTACCGTCGCTGCTGGTGAATTCCGCCGCCGCCGCCAACGCGGTCATGCTCGGTGCGGGGTATTTCTCCCCGCTGCCGGGGTACATGAACACAGCTGATGCGCTGAGTGTCGCACGGGATATGCACACGGTCGGTGGCCTGTTCTGGCCGGTGCCATGCCTGAATCTCAGCAATGAATCAATAGGTGGGGCAGAGCGCATCGCGCTGCGCGATCCCAACGTGGAAGGTAATCCCGTGCTGGCAATCCAGGACGTGGAGACCGTGGAAACCCTGTCCGACGACGATTTGCGGCTGATCACGGAAAAGGTGTTCGGCACCCTGGATCCGAAACACCCTGGTGTTGCGACGCTTGTCTCCCTCGGGCGGCAGGTGATTTCAGGGCCCATCCGCGTGTTGAATTACAGTTACTTCGAGCAGGAGTTCCCGGATACATTCCGCACCGCGCCGCAGATCCGCAAGGCCATCGCGGACGCCGGCTGGAACAAGGTGGTGGCGTTCCAGACCCGCAACCCCATGCACCGCGCCCACGAAGAGCTCTGCAAGATGGCGCAGGAATCAGTCCGGGCGGATGGCGTATTGATTCACATGCTGCTTGGAAAGCTCAAGGCCGGTGACATTCCCGCGGATGTGCGCGATGCGGCCATCCGCAAGATGGTGGATCTCTATTTCCCGCGCAATACGGTCATGGTGACCGGCTATGGCTTCGACATGCTCTACGCCGGCCCGCGCGAAGCCGTGCTTCACGCCGTATTCCGCCAGAACGCCGGGTGCTCGCACCTGATTGTCGGCCGTGATCATGCCGGTGTCGGCAGTTACTACGGTCCGTTCGACGCGCAGACAATTTTCGACACCCACGTGCCGGAAAAGGCGTTGCGCATTGAAATCTTCCGCGCCGATAACACTGCGTTTTCGCGCAAACTCGGGCGCGTCGTCATGATGCGTGACGCTCCCGACCACACACCGGAGGATTTCGTGCAGCTGTCCGGCACCAAGGTGCGCGAGTTGCTGGCCGCCGGGCAGCCGCTGCCGCCGGAATTTGCCCGCCCCGAGGTGGCGAATATCCTGATGGAGTATTACCAGCGGGAGGCGGCGGGGATGTGAGGAAAGACTTGGCAGGCGGTAGTTGGCAGGTGGGTAGGTAGCAAGCGATGACAACCAGAACTAATTTGGAATAGGGGAAAGGTTGTCGTGAGCTTTACCCCCCAAATTCCACCTACCAGCTACCACCTACGTGTTTCTCCCCTTTGACTCAGGCATTGACTTCTTCCTCTTTCCGCTATATTTTTAGCACTCACTTCAATGGAGTGCTAACAATTCCAACGAAGTCGATTAAAATCAATAGGTTATATCGTTAGGAGGTTATGGAATTATGAAAA
>CAYMXG010000539.1:0-1731 GCA_964394115.1 uncultured Enterobacteriaceae bacterium
CTGCCTGCCACGGCCCCTACGGCATGCGCGGCATCCTTCCGGATCTGCGGCGACTTTCCCCGGCGAAGCACGCCATCTTCAAGCAGATCGTGCTCGACGGCTTGTTTAATGAAAAGGGCATGGCTTCCTTCCGCGGCGATCTGGCCGAGGCTGAGGTCGCGGCCATACAGGCGTATCTGGCCAATGAGGGCCGCAAGCTCTGGGACGCGGCCCATTCACACAAGGCCCGTGGCGAACCGCCACCGCGGGAGACGATCCGGCAATAGTTGCCAGGACTATGGATTCCGGAATCATGGGGTCAGGTCTTGCAATCATGCACTTTGTCCCTGGTGCATGATTGCAAGACCTGACCCCATACTGACACCATACTGACAGGAGGCGCACCATGATCGTGACGACGACCCCAGGCATTGAAGGCAGAAAAATTACGCGCTACATCGGCATCGTCTGCGGCGAAGCCATACTCGGCGCCAATGTGTTCAAGGATATCTTCGCCACCGTGCGTGACATTGTCGGCGGCCGATCCGCCACCTACGAGGCGGAATTGCAGAAGGCACGCGATATCGCCCTCAAGGAACTGGAGCAACGGGCGCAGGCCATGGGCGCCAATGCCGTCGTGGGCGTGGACCTCGATTACGAAGTGCTCGGCCAGAGCAATGGCATGCTGATGGTGGCGGTCAGCGGCACCGCAGTCACGCTGGAATCCGGCTAAACTCCATTCAGGCAGCACGGCGTTGCCGGGAGGCAATCATGAACAATGAAACATTCAACCTGAGCATTCGCAAGTTCCTGAAAACCGTCGGCGTTAAGTCACAGCACGAGATTGAGGGGAGTGTGGCGCGCGCTATCGCCGATCGGCGCATCTCCGGGCGCGAGGCCATTCCCGCGACCATGGTTCTGTCGATTGCCGGGCTGGGACTGGAAGTGAAATTCGACGGAATCATTGAACTCGAGTAAGCCGTGGAAACCGTCCCCCAACGCAGTAGCCAGCGTTGAACTGGCGGCATTGGCTCCTGCTGGCTGTCGCCGCGGTTGTGATTGCAGTTGCCTGCGCCAGCGATCCCGTGGCCCAGTCCCCCGGGTACCACATTTTTTCCGATCAACGTGTGCTATTTGGCGTGCCGAATTTCTGGAATGTCGTCTCCAATTTCCCGTTCTTCGTGGTCGGCATGATCGGACTGGTTTCCCTGCGCGGCACACGGCCGGTTTCGTACGCTGCCTATCAACTATTCTTCCTGGGTGCTGTTCTGATCGCGCTGGGATCCTCGGCCTATCATCTCAATCCGGAAAATGCGTCGCTGCTCTGGGATCGCCTGCCCATGACAATTTCATTCATGGCGCTGGTGTCCATCGTCGTCAGTGAGTTCATCGACAGCGAAACCGGGACCCGGCTGCAGTGGCCCCTGGTAATCGCAGGATTGTTGTCAGTGGTGTACTGGTACTGGACCGAGCAATCCGGGGCCGGCGACTTGCGCCCCTATGCGGTGGTGCAGTTCACGCCCATGCTGCTCATTCCCCTGATCCTGATCCTGTTTCGAAAGCCCGGAGTGGCCTGGATCTGGGGAATTGTGCTGGCCTACGTGCTGGCCAAGGTGCTGGAGCATTACGACGCCGCGGTCCTTGCCTTCGTCGGCATCAGCGGTCATTCGTTGAAGCATGCGGTTGCAGCCGGGGGGATGCTGCTGCTGGTGGGTTTCCTCCGGCGTGCGCATCTGGGGTCAGGTCTTGCAA
>CAYMXG010000540.1:0-1731 GCA_964394115.1 uncultured Enterobacteriaceae bacterium
TCGGGTTCCGCGCGCTTCACCTTCCCTGGTTACGCGCGCTCCACACGACGCTGCGCGAACACCCGGCAACCCGGCTCTGCACCGGTATTTATTCCCTAGGCGAAAATCTGTTGCCGATATGTATTCCAGGAGAGTTTAGATGAAACTGTATGGCTACTGGCGTTCCAGCGCGGCATTCCGGATCCGGATTGCGCTGAATCTGAAGGGGCTGATTTACGAAAACATCCCGGTGCACCTGGTGCGCGAAGGCGGCGAGCAATACAACGCGGATTATCTCAAGCTGAATCCCCAGGGACGCATTCCGACACTGGTCGATGGCGACCTGGTCATCGGACAGTCCATGGCCATCCTCGAATACCTGGAGGAAAAATATCCGACGCCCCCGCTGTTACCGGAGGATGCGGGAGGACGGGCACGGGCGCGGCAGATAGCCCAGGCCGTTGCCTGCGACATTCATCCGCTCAATAACCTGCGGGTGCTGCAATTCCTGGAGAAATCATTGCACCTGCCACAGGAATCGCGGGACGCCTGGTATCACCACTGGATTCGGGATGGATTGACTGCGATCGAGAAACTGGTCTCGCCGCGCGGCCCCTACTGTCTTGGCGACAACGTGTCCATCGCCGACGTGATGCTGATCCCGCAGCTCTACAACGCGCACCGTTTCAATTCACCGCTGGACGACTGCCCGCGCCTGCTTGCGATTGAGCAGCAATGCCTGGCGCTGCCGGCCTTCGACAACGCCCTGCCGGAGAAACAGCCAGACGCAGCCTGAACAGATTACGATTGGTGGGTTTCGCTTCTAAAATGCCACGTGCTGCATGTACCCACCATCCACGTGCAAATTTTGTCCCACGGTGAAACCCGACACCGGGCTGGCCAGGAAGACCACCGCCGCAGCGACTTCCTCCGGTGTCCCGAGGCGGCCGATCACGCAGTGCTTCAGCGCGTCCTGGTAGGCCTCCGGCATGCCCTGCTTGATGAAGTCCCATGGCCCGCCCTCGAAGTAGATGGGGCCGGGGGAAACGATGTTCACGCGGATCCCTTCCTTGGCCAGGTCCTTGCTGAGTTGCGCACCGTAGGAGATCAGCGCGGCCTTGAGCGCGCCGTAGGCGTAGATTCCGGGCGCGGGCAAGGGTTTGGACATGACACCGGAGATGCTGGAGATCAGCACGATGGCGCCGGCCTTTGACTTGCGCAACCACGGCAATGCGGCCTCGCAACCGCGCACCGCACCGAGCATGTCCGCCTCAAACATGTTGCGCCAGCCGGCCTCGCCCCCCTCGCGCGGCCCCGCCGACACATTCGAGACGAGTACATCGATGCCCCCGAGCTGTTCAGCGCAACTGCGGATCCAGCCTGTGTAGGATTCCCGATTGGTGATGTCGACAACGTCGCCGACGGCGTTGACGCCCTTGTTTCTGAGTTCCGCAATGGTCCGATCCACGTCGGCCCGGGTGCGCGCGCAAATGCCCACGCTGGCGCCCTCGTCGGCAAATTGGCGCGCGATGCGCAGACCGATGCCGCGCGTCGAACCGGTAACCAGCGCGGTCCGTCCCTTCAGTTGCAGATCCATATTTCCCCCTTGGAAAGATGCTACGAATAATCCCGCTTCTTTTCCGCGAAGTGAATGAAATAATCCAGCGCCGCGGGATCCGCCATGGCGCCCCGGTTCGCCGCTTTTTCCGGCGCCATGCCCATCAGGATGCGGCGCACCGGCACCTCCATCTT
>CAYMXG010000541.1:0-1731 GCA_964394115.1 uncultured Enterobacteriaceae bacterium
CGCAGCGGCAGGCTCACATTGCGGCGGCTGGTCTCCACCATGGCCTTGCGCACCACGTCAATGCAGGCCGGGTAGGTCAGGATTCGGCGCAGTTCGGCGCCGGAGATGAAACGCATCTGAACGGGTTCTGGTTTGGCAGGTGCCGACATTAATAATGTCCAGTTGGGGGGCAGAGCCCGAATCATAACTGACAAATTGCGGCGGCGTCCGTGCCTGCGGTAGTGTGCAGGCATTACCCCGGAGCAAGACCATGAACCAGCCTGCGCGCACCTACCATATGGAACTGGAAGCCTTCCGCCGCCACGGGCACGCCGCCGTGGATTGGGTGGTGGATTACCTGAAAAACGTGGAGCGGTACCCGGTGCTGTCCCGGGTCAAGCCGGGCGGCATTCGGGCGCAACTGCCTGAACATCCACCGCAGCATGGCGAATCCTTCGAGCGCATGCTGGCGGATGTGCAGAACATCATCCTGCCCGGCATCACGCACTGGCAATCGCCGAACTTCTTCGCCTTTTTTCCCGGCAACAGTTCGCCGCCGGCCATACTCGGCGAGATCATCTCGGCCGGCCTCGGCGTGCAAGGGATGTTGTGGACCACCAGCCCGGCCTGCACGGAACTGGAGACTCATGTCATGGACTGGTTGGTGGAAATGCTCGGTCTCCCTGGGCGCTTCAGTTCCGGGTCCACCGGCGGTGGCGTCATCCAGCATTCTGCATCCGATGCCACACTGTGCGCATTGCTGGCGGCGCGGGAACGATGCACGAAGGGGGCGTCCAATCACAAGGGCGGCAATGGCAGGCTCGTGGCTTATGCCTCCGCCCATGCCCACTCTTCGCTGGAGAAGGATTGCCGCATCGCCGGCATCGGGTCCGACAACCTGCGCCTGATTGCCGTGGATGAAAACTTTGCCATGCGCCCGGCGGCGCTGGAGGCGCAAATTGAGAAGGACCTCGCCGCCGGCCTGACGCCGTTTTTTGTCATGGCCTGCGTGGGCACGACGTCATCGTTGGCATTGGACCCGGTGCGCACCATTGCCGACGTGTGCCGGAGGCATGGACTATGGCTGCACGTGGATGCCGCCATGGCCGGCACCGCGGGCCTATGCCCGGAATTCCGCTTCATACACGACGGTGTCGAGCACGCCGACAGCTACGTGTTCAATCCGCACAAGTGGATGTTCACCAATTTCGACTGCACGGCGTTTTTCGTCGCGGATCGGCAGGCGCTGGTCAGTGCGCTCAGCATCCTGCCGGAATACCTGCGCAACCAGGCCTCGGAGGCGGGCGCAGTGATTGATTACCGCGACTGGCAGGTGCCGCTGGGACGCCGCTTCCGGGCACTGAAGCTGTGGTTCGTGATCCGCCACTACGGCATCGAAGGGCTGCAATATCACATCCGGGAGCACGTGCGCATGGCGCAGATGTTCAAGCAGTGGGTGCGAGACAGCGGCCAGTTCGAGCTGGTGGTGGACTGCCCGCTGAGCCTGATCTGTTTCCGGCATCGTGACGGCGATGCGGCCACGGAGCGTGTGCACAAGGCCGTCAACGAGTCAGGCGCGATGTACCTGACCCACACGAAGCTGAATGACCGCTACACGTTGCGCATGAACATCGGCCAGACATGGACGGAGGAACGACATGTGAAGGCAGCGTGGGAACGGTTAAGTGAGGTTGGACAGGTTAAAAGTTAAGGAAACGCTGATTTATTTCGTAATTGTCGTTCCCGCGAAAG
>CAYMXG010000542.1:0-1727 GCA_964394115.1 uncultured Enterobacteriaceae bacterium
CGCAATTCATGGGCACGGGCGACAACTTCGGGTGTGTTGCCGTGGCTGTTGGCGTAATCGCCGATACCGCCGAATCCATACCAGTCGGGGCCGGGCGTGGCGACCGCATTGGTCTGCGCCGCCAGCGGTGCGGCATGGTGCAGCAGCGCAGCGCCGCTGCCGAGCATCATGCCATTCATAAAATCACGCCGGGTAATGGGCAGGCTCTTGGACATGCTTGATTCCTGGTCTGGGGATTCCCTCTCCCCCGATCAGGGGGAGAGGGACAGGGTGTGGGGGCGCGGGCCGGGGCGTCGGATCAATCGCCCTTGAGCATCCGTCGCAGGATGGTGTCCTTGTCGATGAAGTGGTGTTTCAGCGCGATGAGCAGGTGGGCGACGATCAGAGCCAGGAGCAGCAGCGCCAGCGTTTCGTGAACCTCAAATACCGCCTTCGCTTTTTCGAAATTCTGTTCATCGAACAGCATGGGCAGTTCGAACAGGCCGTAGACGTTGACCGGTTTCTGCGCATGACTGGTCATCACGTAGCCGCTGACCGGGATCGCAAACATCAGCAGGTAGAAGGTGTGATGCAGCGACTTGGCCGCGATGCGCTGCCAGCGCGGCACGGAATCCGGCAGTCCGGGGCGCGGTCCGCTGAACACCCATGCGGCTCGCAGCACGACCAGCAGCAGGATCACCATGCCGGTGGCCTTGTGCAACGCCCCCAGCGCCAGCTTGGTGGGCGCTTCGGCCGGGTTTTCGGCGTCCAGTCCGTGGATATACACGCCGACGATGATCATGCAGATGATCATGATGGCCATGATCCAGTGGAAGGCGCGGTGCAGGGATCCGTAGGAGGATTCGGTGTTTCTCAACATGGCATCAATCTCCGGAAGGGCGGACGCGGAACAGGATAAACCCGGGTCGTCGGGCTGTCACGATTCTGATAGTGTACCTGCACCACCCTTGGAATCGGCGCAAACATGAGCAGAGCATTCGTCAAGGAACCGGAAGGCGACCAGGCCGGCGATGATCAGCCGGAACGGCAGCACAGCACCCATCCCAATTACATCACGCCCGGCGGGCTTGGATGTCTCAGGAAAAAGCTGGAGGCCATGATTGCGCGGCGCACGGAACTGGAGGCGGACAAGGAGAATCTCGGCGCCCGCAGCGAGTTGCAGACGCTGCAAGGAGAGATTCGCTTTTTGCAGCGGCGAATTGAGGTCGCCATTCCCGTGGCGCCCAACCAGCAGGGCACGGATGCGATCCGCTTTGGCGCGACGGTGGCGTTGCTGGACAACGCCGGCGGGCCCCATCGTTTCACCATCGTCGGCGAGGACGAGGCCGATGCGGCGCGCAATCTTATCAGCTGGGTGTCACCCCTGGGCAGCGCGCTGCTGAATCGCAGGAGCGGAGAAATGATCACATGGCACCGGCCGGCCGGCGATATAGAACTGGAGATCACTGGCTTCAGTTATGTACCTGCCGAAGTACTTTGAGGAAGGGAATGTCGGGGCGCTGCATGGGCTGATCCGCGCCCATCCCCTTGGCACTTTCATCACGCGCAGCGCGGATGGAGTCGAGGCCAATCACCTGCCGTTTGAACTGGACCCGGAACCGGGGCCGTTCGGCACCCTGCGCGGACATGTCGCGCGCGCCAATCCGGTGTGGCACGAATCGCTGCCGGAGGCCGAGTCATTAATCATCTTTCAGGGCCCGGCCGGCTACATCTCGCCGTCGTGGTAC
>CAYMXG010000543.1:0-1721 GCA_964394115.1 uncultured Enterobacteriaceae bacterium
GAAATTTCTGCAAAATCTATACAAAAATAAAATCGACAGGTTTAATATGCTTGCTCCCCGTACGCCCGCACGGCTGCGGGGACGCCGATTCGCGGACCTGTCGCTGGCAAGGGGGACCGGCATGCGCAACACCAGACTCGCTGTGCCGTCATTTGCATCGCCCGACTCCCGCGCGGGCGCGGGCCGGGTTGTTGCCGGCACAATCAACCAGGTGGAATTCGAATTCTGGCACTCGGTGCGAATCCCCGGTCTGCAAATCATCCATACCAACCGTCACGAGCATGCCTACCCGGCACACCTGCACGATTCACTGGAGGTCATCTGGATTCGTTCCGGGTGCGGCAGGCTGACCACGCGCAACCGCACCTTTGACATCAACGCGGGCGAGGCGGGGCTCATTTCCCCGAACGAGATTCATAGCGCCTGCTCCCGCGGCTACATGGAGTATGTGGCCATCTTCATTCCGCTCTCGCTGTTGCAGGAGATTTTTGACGGGTTCCAGTTCCTGATGGATGCCTCCGGGCAGCCGGTACCGTTCAAACTGGTGGACCGCGACCAGGCCACGAGCCTGTTGCCGATCATGGTGCGGACCATCTGCGCGGATTTGCCCGCGGATCGCCTGGCATATATCCTGCGTCCGATTCTTTCCCAGATGCTGGATCCGGTGACGCAGGAATGCGGGGCGCCGGCCGGCCAGTCCCGCCAGCACCCGGCGGTCAGCCTGGCCAAATCCATCATCCGCGACCAGTGCGCGGATCGCGTGGACATCAACAACCTGGCTGACCAGGTGGACCTGGACATGCGCTACCTGATCTCCCTGTTCAAGACCACCACCGGGGTGACGCCACATCAGTTCCAGATCGCGATGCGTGTGGATATGGCCCGCTGCCTGATCCAGCAACATGTGCCGTTATGTGAGGTCGCCGCGCGCGCCGGATTTTCCGATCAAAGCCATCTGAACCGGCATTTCAAACGCCATTACGGCTTCACGCCGGGCGTGTTTCATGGAAGCCTGATAGAGCGCCAGTCGTTCGTGGTTTAGCCGCGCGCCACGGGTACTGACCGCGGCGGGCAGTTCAACGCGGTGGCACGGTCCAGGCGCGGAATGTCAGCAGCACCTGACGCCGGATGTTCGCCCGTGTATGTGCCAGGGAGATATCTTCGCGCAGCGCCCATTCCTGCAGGTGAAACGTATGAATGGCATAGAGTATGGCACTGACATCCGCCGGTTTGATCGACCGGGGCATGCGCCCAAGGCGCACGTAATGTCGCACCAGGGTTTCAATCTGGGAGCAGATCAATGCATCGATGCGTTCGCGCAATCCTTCGAATACCGCCGCATAGCCCCAGTTGAGCCCGCTGATCTCGCGGTACAGGTCGCGGTGTTGCCAGCGTTCACCAAACCGGTACTGGGCGATGAGTTTCGCCATACCCCGTGCGGGGTCAGGATCCGGCGCGCCCAGGACCTTTTCACCGGCGGCGCGGAGTTTCTCGATTTCCGGACGGAACAGCTCGCGGATCAGGCCGGGCTTGGTGCCGAAGTACTTGTAGATGGTTGCCACCCCGACTTCGGCGCGGGCTGCGATTTCCTCCACGTTGACGGCGGAGTACCCGCGCTCGTTGAACAGCGCCTCGGCGGCGAAAAGAATTCCCTGTTCACGGCGTTGTCGCTGAAGTTTGCGCAGGCTGGACAAAACACGGCTCCCGATTCGGTTTCGAAC
>CAYMXG010000544.1:0-1721 GCA_964394115.1 uncultured Enterobacteriaceae bacterium
GCCGGTGAACGGAAACACCGCAACGGCTGCTGCCCTGAACTGATCCGCTACCGCAGGCGGAGGCAGGGCACCGGTAAACCTGACCCGATTCCCCAGCCCCAAGGATATTGCCTGGGCCTCCAGCGCGCGGCGCTCTGGCCCATCGCCGACCACTGTCAGTCGCTGAGCGTCAGGTCCGGGAGATAATCGTGCCCAGGCCCGGAGCAACACATCCACGCCCTTCCCTGCCACGAGCCGGCCCACGAAAACTGCGCTGCCGCGTGCGCGGGTACTGTCGGTGCTGGAACGAAAGACGTCATCCGTATCCACGCCCATGGGCGCCACATGAATTCGTGGCGGAGATACGCCAAGCGCCGTTACCAGGGTACGCAAGTGGTCACTGACCACGGTCACCAGGTCCGACCGCCGCAAGGCCAGCCCCTTCAGCCAGCGCAGGGGGCCTGAATTCCAGCCGTGTACATCGGTGCCGTGAAGCGTGCAGATCACCGGCAGTCGCCCCGGACTGAGACAACTGGTCAGCAGCGCGAGCATCCCCTGGGGCATAACCCAGTGGGCATGAATCAATTCTGGCCGCAGTGACCAGGAAAGGAACAACGCCGCACAAAACTGGCCAACGAGGAAAAACGGAACCTGAAGCAGCGCCAGCGGGCGGCGGCGCAACCGTTCCGGGATGCCGCCATCGTAGGCGAGCGTCTGCCAGGCCTCGGGCAGGTAGCGGAAACGGTGCACGCTGACGCCGTTCAAGTCTTCGCGGCGCCGCGCCCCAGCTGCATGCGGCGCCAGCACGTGCACATCAAATTCGCGTGCCAACTCGCGGCACAGATCCAGCACAAAGGCGGGCGTCGCGTCCCCATGCCAGCGCGGCAATGTCGAGGTGAGAACCATTATCCTGGGTCGCGGATCGTGCTCTGGCATGTGCAGACGCCCCGCTGAACCGCGAGAATTCAGTTTCTGCGCTGGTAGATCAGCGCGGTGATCTGTTCTGACACGAGACCGATAAGAAATACGAACAGGGCCGCCAGCATCAGCACGGCGCTCATGATGGTGAAGCGCGCGGCAGTCAGATAGGTATAGGCGTAATTTGCCATCCCGAGGAGAAACAACGCAGCGCTGGCCGGAAAGAAAATCTTCAACGGCGAATAGAGCGTACCGATGCGGAAAATGATCAGGGCGAAGCGCACCCCGTCTCGCAAGGGTCGAATGTGGCTGCGGCCGACGCGCGCTGCGGCGATTATGGGCACGTAACGCACCGGGTAGCCGGCGCGCAGGAAGGCCATGGTGATCGTGGTCGGGTAGGAAAATCCGTTGGGCAGCAGGTGCAGGAATTCCCGGAATTGTTCCGCCCGCACGGCACGAAAACCGGAGGTCAGATCCTCAATTCGTTGCCCCGTCATCCAGCTCGCCAGCAGGTTATAGAACCGGTTCGCCAGCAGGCGGAAGACGCTGGCCTGGGATTTACCGTCCCTGGCCCCAACCGCCATCATGCAGTCGCCCTCCAATGCCGTCAGCAGGCGCTGCACATCCGCCGCCGCATGCTGGCCGTCGCCGTCCATGAAGACAATCGTATCCCGGGTCGCCGCCCGGGCGCCGTTCTTGACCGCGGCGCCGTTGCCGAGGGAATGCGGCAGGACCACCACGCGCGCCCCGCAGTCCCGTGCAACGGAAACGGTGTCGTCAGCGGATCCGTCGCTGACCACCAGCAACTCGCAGCCGGGATGCAG
>CAYMXG010000545.1:0-1719 GCA_964394115.1 uncultured Enterobacteriaceae bacterium
CTAACAGTAGGTTAGATGGATGGTGGTGTAATAGTTTTCGGGTAGCGTCTGCCTAGTTCGTAGCGGCATGGGTGATCCCATTGAATTGTCCGGTGTAGGCTGTGGCTTCCACATTAGTCCACGGAAAGGACGCCTGCAATTGCCATGGACGAGGCAGCAAAATCCCGGTTCTGGGACCGTTTCATCGCGCTGGCGCGGAGACAGGGTGTCCCCGCGCGTGCGCTGCGCTGGTACGTACACCATTTGGAGCAATACCTCCGTACCCACGCCGGGCACCCCTTGCGCCGCCACGGTGCGGATGACGTCCGGGCATATCTGGAGGAGGCGGGTCGGAACGGGAGGTTCACTGGATGGCAGTTCCGCCAGGTGACCCATGCGCTGCAACTCCTGTTCCGGGACCTGCTGCGCGCTCCCTGGGCCGCGAGCTTCGACTGGTCGCACTGGCTGGAATCGGCCCGGGAGTTGGAGCCGGACCACCCGACCATCGCGCGCGAGTCGCCGCTGCGGGCTCAAAGCGATGCCGGCCATCCCGGCGAGGCGGCGGATGGCCCACCGGATCTGCTTGCGGCACTGAAGGCGGAGTTGCGCCGCCGCAATTACTCGATCCGCACCGAACAAACGTATGTCGAGTGGCTGCGCCGCTTCATGTTGTTTCATGGCGGGCGCGACGCCAGTGAGATGGGTGCCGAAGAGGTCGCCACCTTCCTGAGTCACCTTGCCCTTGATCGCAATGTATCGGCAAGCACGCAGAACCAGGCCCTGTGTGCCCTGATCTTTACGTACAAGAATGTCGTCGGTGTAGAACTCGGGGAATTGACCGGACTGGCGCCGGCGCGCAGACCGCGGCGGTTGCCCGTGGTCATGACCCGGGAGGAGGTCGGCCAGTTGCTGACTGCCCTGGGCGACGGACAGTTCGCGCTGATGGCGGGACTGATGTACGGGACCGGGATGCGGCTGATGGAATGCGTACGGCTTCGCATCCTCGACGTTGATTTCGGCTACGCGCAAATCCTGGTCCGGGACGGCAAGGGTGGCAAGGACCGCGTCGTGCCGTTGCCGGATCGGTACCGCGATACGTTGAAGGCGCAGATCGTGTCCGTCAACCGGCTGCACGA
Organism: uncultured Enterobacteriaceae bacterium; assembly: GCA_964394115.1. GTDB lineage: Bacteria > Pseudomonadota > Gammaproteobacteria > Eutrophobiales > Eutrophobiaceae > 2-02-FULL-61-13. The sequence goes on from CAYMXG010000545.1 coordinate 1,116, forward strand.
GGCGGATCTGGCGCGGGGATTTGGCGAGGTATTTCTCCCGGAGGCGCTGACCCGCAAGTATCCACGGGCGCCGCGCGAATTGCGCTGGCAGTATGTCTTCCCGTCGGGGAAGCTGTCGGTCGACCCGCGTTCGGGCCGGGTGCGGCGCCATCACGTTCACGAAAACACGCTACAGCGCACCATTCATCGCGCCGCCCGCGGCGCCGGGTTACACAAACGGGTGAGCAGCCATACCCTGCGTCACTCGTTCGCCACCCACTTGCTGGATGCCGGCTACGACATCCGCACAGTCCAGGAATTGCTCGGCCACGCCGATGTCTCGACGACGATGATCTACACCCATGTGCTGAATCGCCCGGGCCGGGGCGTGAAGAGTCCTGTGGATATGCCATGAACATGCTGGAACGCGCGGCCGGGGAGTCACTGCCGGGGAAACAGCGTGGGCAGGGGTCCTGTCATCTTCGGGACTGCCGATGGTGGGTTACGACGCGACGCGGTGCGTCGCATCTAACCCACCCTACGGGTAATCCCGTTTGCGTTGCTTCACGACGTCGCGCGTCGCGTCTAACCCACCTTACTGCCGTTTGCGCTGCTGCGCGGCGAC
>CAYMXG010000546.1:0-1710 GCA_964394115.1 uncultured Enterobacteriaceae bacterium
CCTGCACCGGATTAGCATCCATCCGTTTTCGGATGGACGCTAATTACTCCCACTCCAGTTCCGTAAATGCCCGGGAGACATTGCGCTCGTGGTTAAACTCGTACAGCAGCCAATGTGACTTCTGCTGCGCGCCTGCTGTCTTCATCAGGTCCTCCATGAACTCTCCCGCGCTGATGCCGGTGCGCACTTCATCGCGCAGTGATTTGAGATAGGACAACTGCGGCAATGCCGCCGCGGGCCACAGTGCGCTTGCCGGCCCGTGGCCGGGTACAACCCGGTTGACGGAGATGACTTGCAACTGTTCCATCACATTAATCCAGCCAAGTAATGAGCCATCCAGGGCTGGAATACGCTCCATGAACAGGAGGTCCCCCAGCCAAAGGGTACCGGTTTCGCGGTCATAGACGGTCAGATCAGCATGCGTGTGTGCGGCCGGATGCGCCTGCAATTCCAGTACCCGGCTGCCCAGGTCCAATTCCAGCCGGTCTGCCACCGGCAATGTCGGCAGCACAATCTGGCCGGCTGCCGGGGTCGGCGCCAGTTCCACGGCGAACTGACGCAGGAAAAATTCCGTGGACGCGCCGAGGCTCTCCGCCAGATTGGAGTGTCCGGCGAACTGGACACCGGGCAGCTGTGCGAAGGCAGCATTACCCAGGACGTGATCGAAGTGTCCGTGCGTATTGATGATGTAACAGATCGGTTTATCGGTGGTCGCGCGCACCGTGCCCAGCAGTGCGGCACCCACGGCAATGGATCCGCCGGTGTCCACGATGGCCACGCAGCGTTCACCAACGATGAAGCCAATATTGGCGCTGTCGGCGCGAGCGGGGTCCTCCAGGGATACGTGGCGCCCGTGGTGGACAAAGATGCCCGGGGCAATCTCGGCCATCGGCAGCGGGGAAAAGTCAGCCGCGGAACCTGCCCCTGCGAGGCCGAGCCAAAGAAATACAGCCAGCTTCACGCGCCGGGCAGCCTGGTGTCCCCAGGTTCCGGGCAGACGCGGGAATGCGAGCCCATCATGCGTCATAACATCTTGATTAATGGGTGGAAAAAAACATGAAAATATTTCCCGTGGAAGTTGGGCCGGGGTCTTGAGGAAGCGCAATTTCTGCACTAAGGTTAACACTGGATTGGCATGATGAAGCTTCCTGAAAAACTCAGCCACAGAGCAGGGCGCGATGGCCCCGCCTGGCAGGGACCGGCCGCAAGGCATGCAGCCGTATGCATTCCGTCTTTCCACCTTCCCGCAGTCCAAGGCAAAACCACAGCAACTCAGAAACCCAAAGGGGGAGTCATGTTTGAATATGACCAGCAGATTGTGGATACGTTGCTTTCGAATAGTACGGATTTCCAGCGCCTGTATCAGAAACATGTGGAACTCAAGCAACGTGTTCATGACGCTAACCTGCGTGCCGAGGCCATGGATGAATTCAGTCTCGAAAATCTGAAGAAGGAAAAACTTCTGCTCAAGGACAAGATGGCGGCGATTATCGAGGATTATCGGCGCGCCCAGGTCTGAACCCGGTGTACCGGCCGGAGCCGGTGGAACCCCGCCCGAACCAGCATATTCGCGCGGGGTTTTTTATGTACATGGACGTACGGTATGCCGCGTGTGCAGGAGCACACACGCGGCGATGTACATGGACGTACTGGCAGAAAATTGCTCCTGCATTTTCTGCACTTCCGCCATCCATGGCGGTCGTATGCCGC
>CAYMXG010000547.1:0-1707 GCA_964394115.1 uncultured Enterobacteriaceae bacterium
TGACGTGGATGCGCATGCAGGGGCGCGCCGCGGCCACGTGGTCGAAGCCGAAACCTCCTGATGTGTGGTTTGTCTACAAATGCAATCCCTCCATTTCCTTTTCCGAGACCAGCCGCATGGGCGAGACCATGGCGGAATTTCCGTTCATGGTGGGGTTCGCCTATACGCTGGATGAGACCAATCACTTCGCCGATCTGCTCCTGCCGGAGGCGGGGGACCTGGAAAGTGACCAGCTGATCCGTTGCGGCGGTACCCATTACTTTGAGCAGCAATGGGAGGCGGAGGGTTGGGTGCTGCGGCAAAAGGTGGTGGAACCGCAGGGTGAAGCCAGGGACTTCTCCATTATCTGCAATGAACTGGCGCGCCGCGCCGGGTTCCTCAAGGAATACAACCAGATGATCAACGTTGGCGCCTGCGGCATTCCGCTGAAGACGCCGGCCTGGGACTTTTCCCTGGACGAGTCGAGCGAGCACCATCCGGATGTGGTCTGGGATGCGGTGTGCAAGGCGGCCAGCGCGGATTTGACCGGGGGCAAGGACGTGCACGGGCTCGACTGGTTCCGTGAACATGGATTTCAGATCCGGCCGTTTTCGTCCCTGAACTGGTACCTATATCCAAAACTGGAAGACCTGGGATTGCGCTTCGAACTGCCGTACCAGGAACGCATCCTGCGCATCGGCAAGCAGTTGGCCAATCGCCTGCACGAGACCGGTGTGACCTGGTGGGAGAAGCAGTTGCAGGAATATGAGGCGATGCCGGAGTGGAAGGATCTCAATAAAATGTGGGACTCGATACTGGAGAAGAACTACCCGGTGAAGGCGACCGACTTCCCGTTCTGGTTGCTGGGCGCCCGCAGCATGCAGTACGCCTGGGGCGGCAACGTCGGCATCCAGATGATCCAGGAGGTCGCCAGCAATGTCGCGGGCCACGACGGCATCATGATCAACACGCAGAGCGCACAAAAACTAGACATCAACGAGGGTGACATGATTGAAATCGAGTCCCCGGTGGGCAAGACCCATGGCCGCGCACGCCTGCGCAGCGGTGTGCGTCCCGACGTGATCGTCATGCTGGCCCAATTCGGCCATTGGAAAACGCCCTTTGCCAAGGATATGGACGTGCCGGGGTTGAATGACCTGGTGCCCATGCATCCGGATTTCATGGATGGCTCGGGCTCCACCATCGATGCCACGAAAGTCAGTGTGCGCCGCATGGGAGATGCAGCATGACGCGCTATGTGATGATCGCGGATCTGAACCGCTGCGTCGGTTGCCAGACCTGCACCGCGGCCTGCAAGCACACCAATGCCACGCCGCCGGGCGTGCAATGGCGCAAGGTGCTGGATGTGGAGATCGGCGACTATCCCGATGTCAGCCGCTTCTTCATGCCGGTGGGCTGCCAGCACTGCGCCGATCCGCCCTGCATGCACGTGTGCCCGAGCACGGCCACCGGCCAGCGCAACGACGGCATCGTGACCATCGATTACGATCTCTGCATCGGTTGCTCCTACTGCGCGGTGGCGTGCCCGTACCAGGCGCGTTACAAGGTGGACAAGCCCACGTACGCCTACGGTGACCAGCCCATGAAGAACGAGGTGGAACGCTTCGACGAACGGCGCATCGGGGTGGCGCAGAAGTGCACGTTCTGTTCCGACCGCGTGGATGCCGGGCTGGAGCAGGGCCTGAAGCCGGGCGTGGATCCGGACGC
>CAYMXG010000548.1:0-1703 GCA_964394115.1 uncultured Enterobacteriaceae bacterium
CGTCATGCTTTTCCAGGCGCATGCGCAGGCCGCGGCGGGCCAATGCCTCATCATCGACTATAAGAGTCCTAAGCAGCGCTGTCATTTCGTCCAACCCAAAAGTTGGCGCAAGACGTTATGAGCGCAGTCAGAGCAAGGCGCGAGCCCCCGAAAAACCGGACGCCTCCATGGATGGAGGCGGTAGGGCGACGTCGGGAACCCAAGCCGAGTGCACAGTCCAGTACATGAGGATTTTGAGGGGGCGAGCAACGCAGTAATGGCAAGCGCAATAGTTTTGCATCAATCTGTCACCGGCAGCCGGTGGGTAAGCTAGGATAACCTGAACCCCGTCCACCATGAAACCGAGCCATGTCCGGCAATCCTGAACCTGAAGCCGTCAAGACCTATCTCCTCACGCTGCAGGATCAAATATGTGCTGCGCTGGAGTCATGCGACGGAGGCGCGAACTTTCGCGAAGACACCTGGACCCGTGACGAAGGTGGTGGCGGGCGTACGCGTGTGCTGGAGAACGGTGCGCTGTTCGAGAAAGGCGGCGTCAATTTTTCCCACGTCCATGGCGCGACGCTGCCGGCGGCGGCGACCAACCGGCGACCGGAACTTGCCGAACGCGGATTCGAGGCCATGGGGGTGTCCCTGGTGATGCACCCGCGCAATCCCCATGCGCCGACCTCGCATATGAACGTGCGCTTTCTCATGGCCGGCCGGGCTGGCGCCGAACCGGCCTGGTGGTTTGGCGGCGGGTTTGACCTCACGCCCTGTTACGCCTATGCCGAGGATGCGCGCCATTGGCACCAGTCGGCCCGGGATGCCTGCGCGCATTTCGGCGCGGATACCTACGCGCGCTACAAGAAATGGTGCGATGAGTACTTCAATTTGCGCCATCGCGGTGAGACGCGGGGCATAGGTGGCCTGTTTTTCGATGACCTGAGCGAGTGGGGTTTTGAACGCTGCTTTGCCTTCATGCGCAGCGTGGGGGATCACTATCTGCCTGCTTACCTGCCCATTATCGAGCGACGCCGGCACATGCCATTCGGGGAGCGCGAACGTGAATTCCAGTCCTTCCGCCGCGGCCGCTATGTGGAGTTCAACCTGATCTATGACCGCGGAACGCTGTTCGGTCTGCAGTCCGGCGGGCGCACGGAGTCAATCCTGATGTCGCTGCCGCCCCTGGCTGCCTGGCGTTATGACTGGCGGCCTGAGCCGGGCTCTCCCGAAGACGCACTGGGAGAGTTTTTACGCCCACGCGACTGGATTGATTAAGGAACCTCTGAACAGACCCAGAGCTGACTTAAGATTCAAGCCAGAACGTTACCGGCCCGTCATTGGTCAGGGTCACCTGCATGTCGGCGCCGAAACGGCCGCAGGCCACCGGGCTGTGCCGGTTTTGCGCCAGCGCCACCAGCTGCAGAAATAATTCCTGTCCGGGTTCCGGCGCCGCAGCGCTGCTGAAACTGGCGCGCGATCCCTTGCGGGTGTCGGCCGCCAGCGTGAACTGGGGCACCAGCAATAACCCTCCGCCCACACTGGCCAGGCTCAGGTTCATCCGGCCCGCGGCATCCGGGAACACGCGATACCCGAGCAATCGATCCAGCAGGCGCACGGCGTCAGATTCGGTATCCGTGCGTTGAATACCCACCAGCACCAGCAGCCCGCGCTCAATCGCGCCGATGGTTTGCCCGCCCGCGTCAACCCGTGCCTGCGAC
>CAYMXG010000549.1:0-1703 GCA_964394115.1 uncultured Enterobacteriaceae bacterium
TATTCCGCGGGTCTGGCAGTGAAGGCCGCCGCGACCCAGGCCAAATTGCGCCTGCTCGAAGTGGGAGCGACAATGCTGGAGGCCAATGCCGGGGATCTCGAGGTGCACAATGGCCGGGTATCCGTGCGCGGGTCGCCGCAGTCGGGCGTCAGTATTGAAGCGGTGGTGACGCGGGCGGAATCACCCTTTGTGCAGGTGACTGCCCAGGGACCGCAACCGACGACCATCCAGGAAAAGGGCACCATCATCGGCAGCTCCAGCATGGCGCCGCCGTCCAATCCCTCCCCCTGCGCCGCGGAATTCGTGGAAGTGGAAGTGGACACCGAGACCGGGCAGGTCAAGGTGCTGCGGGTATTCTATGCCCATGATATCGGCCGCGTAATCAATCCCAATGCCGCCGAAGGGCAGGTCGAAGGCGGTTTCCAGCAGGGCATGGGCATGGCGTTGATGGAAAACCTGTTATTCGATCCAGACACGGGTGCCTGCGTCTCCAGCGATTTCCTGGACTACAAGATCCCGACGGCAGTGGAGATGCCGCCCAAGATAGAAAGCCTGTTCATCGAATCCATCGAACCCACCGGTCCGTTCGGGGCCAAGAGTCTGTCCGAGGTCTGCGTCGTCGTCCCGCCGGCAGCCATCGCCAACGCGGTCTACAACGCCATCGGGGTGCGCATCCGGGATCTGCCCATCACACCAGAAAAGATCCTGGCCGGCCTTGGGAAATTGTAAGTCGCGAAGGGCAGGGTAATGACCGGCAAGTCTCCCATGATCAAGGAAGTGGCAGGGGTCCGGATCCCCGACAGCGCCCTGGCCCAGGCGGCGACCACGCTTGCACTGGAAGCCTCGCCTGATTTTCTTTTCAATCATGCACTGCGTTCCTTTGTATTTGGCGTGCTGGCCGGGCAGAAGCTGAAGCTGGCGTTTGACCCGGAACTTTTTTATGTCAGCGCCATACTTCATGACCTTGGCCTGACGCCGGCCTGGGAGCGGGCCGAGCGTTTTGAGGTGGACGGGGCCGATGCCGCACGGGACTTCTGTCTCAAGCACAACGTGGCGCCGGAAAAGGCGGAACGGGTGTGGGATGCCATCGCGTTGCACTCGACCGTCGGCATTGCGCCGCGCAAGGGTGCGGAGGCCGCATTGGTCCAGATCGGTGCCGGCACCGATGTGTTCGGTTTTGGGGTGGAGTTACTGGCACTGAGCGATATACAGCGTGTGATCGCAGAGGTCCCGCGCCATGGTTTTGGCAGGAAATTTTCCGACCTGCTGGTCGATATCGCCCGCCGCAAGGCGAAGCAGCACGCCTTTACTTTCGTGGCCGAGGTGGCGCGGGAACATGTGCATGGGTTTCCCGGCCCGACCTACAAGGAACTTTTCGCCCACTGGGCGTCCGTGGTTGAACCGGATGCGCGGTGAATTGCAACGTACCCGGGGATCGGCAGTGGGCGTTCCGGGTCAAAACATCGAATTTACGCACTGCCACCGGCATTCTGCGCAGCAGCGCGGGCGCCCCTCGCCGTGGGCGGTGGTAATGTTGCACACTGGCCTCCTGACCTAGCGAGCAGAGTTCGAACGGTGGCCGCCACAGCAGAAATTGCCGCAACGCAGCAGGTGTTTCCCGGTATTCATGGCTTCCCGATGAGCCGGCGACCGCTGTTGCGCACGCGTGAACTTAGTCGTGCAGTGCAGGTCATCCATGAGCT
>CAYMXG010000550.1:0-1699 GCA_964394115.1 uncultured Enterobacteriaceae bacterium
CGGCGTTTCAGATCGCTGGGGAAATATTGCACATCCGCCAGCATCTCTTCCACCGTGGTGCCGGGGATGGTCTTCTCTATGTAATAGCCGTTGGGCTCATGGGCGTCGGCGTACACATGCACCTCCGCGACGCGGCCGAACAGATTGTGCGAATCACCCATGATGTCCTGGTAGGCACCCATCAGAAAGAATCCGAGGCAATAGGGCGCGGTTCCGCTGATCTCGTGCACCGGCAGGAAGCGCCGGTCGCGCAAGGCGGACACATAATGATCCACCTTGCCGTCGGAGTCGCAGGTCAGGTCCACCAGCGTGGCGCGGCGCAGCGGCTGTTCGTCGAGCCGCTCCAGCGGCATGATGGGGAATCCCTGGCCGATGGCCCAGTGGTCCAGGATGGACTGGAACACGGAGAAATCACACAGGTACTGATCCACCAGGTGCTCGTCCAGTGCGCGCAATTCATCCGGCACCTGCGCGGACGGGTCGACACCGCCCAGCAATTCATGCACGCCCTGGCAAATGGACCAGTACAGGCGCTCCGCGGTGGCCTTCTGTTCCAACGGCAGGTAACCGAGAGTAAACAACTGGTCCGCCTCGCCGCGCTTTTCCGCCGCGTCGTGAAATGCCTCCAGCAACTGCCAGACCTGCACGCGCGCGGACTTTTTCACGCGCCCGCGGATGTCAGCAAGGATGCCGTACAACTCATGGATGACAGGCTCTTCCAACGGGCCCGGCTTGTAGTTGGGGTCGATGGAGTCCTTGCGGAAGGTCCCCAGTACCGGGACCACCAGCACCGAATGATGGGCGGTGATCGCGCGCCCGCTTTCCGAGATCAGGGTCGGACACGGCACCTGTTCCGCGTCGCACACCTCCTTGACCGCGTAAACGATGGCGTTGGCGTACTCCTGCAGGTTGTAATTGATGGGCACGTCGTCAGCGTCATACTGTGACTCGTAGTTCACGCCCAGTCCGCCGCCCACGTCCAGGTACTTCACGCCCAGCTGCCGATCCAGCAGTTGCGCGTAGATATGCGCGATCTCCTTGACCGCCTGCTTGACGATCTGGATGTCCGCCATCTGGCTGCCGAGGTGGAAATGTAACAGCACCAGCGCGTCATTCATGCCGATCTGCTGCAGGCGTCCCACCAGTTGCATCAACTCGGGTATGGAGACGCCGAACTTCGACAGGTCGCCGCCGGACTTGGCCCACTTGCCGGAACCGCTGGTGGCGAGGCGGATGCGCACCCCGAAGCGCGGCCTGGTCTCCATGGTTGCCGCCAGGGACACCAGCGTTTCGAACTCGTGATATTTCTCCACCACGGGAATGACGTTCTTGCCGAGCTTCTGTGCTGCGAGCATCAGGCGCAGCATGACGGGGTCCTTGACGCCATTGCAGATCAACAGGGATTCATCGTCTTCGAGATGGGCCAGCGAGGCGATCAGCTCCGTTTTCGAACCGCATTCCAGTCCCATCCCGAACGGCCGGCCCGCCTCCAGCACCTCCTCCACCACTTCATGGAGCTGGTTTACCTTGATCGGATAGACGCCGCGATAGGGCGCGCTGTAACCGGCCTCGGCGATGGCGGTGTTGAACGCCTGGTGCAGACGCTGTACGCGCGCACGCAACACGTCCTGAAAACGGATCAGCGCCGGCAGGCGGATGGCGCGCTTATGCAGTTCGGCGACAATGTCGGCAATGACCA
>CAYMXG010000551.1:0-1692 GCA_964394115.1 uncultured Enterobacteriaceae bacterium
GGGTACATCCCTGTACCCGTACCGCCTACATCCTTGCAGGCGTCGCGCGGCATACGCCACGTCCTGTGGGTAGCCGCTTCGGACATCCTGTCCTTTCGCGGCAGTCCCCACATTCCTGTGGGTCGTCGCGTACTCCCTCGACCCTCGCCTGCCTGCTCTGGTACGTCTCGGGTCTCGCTGTGCGGCGTCGCGCAGCCGGGCCTGTTTACGACGCCTTGCGTCAACCTGCACTGCGGGCAGGACAGTGGTTCCGCTGCCGCCCTGACGCTACAATCTGCACATGGGCACAACGAACCTGACCAACCAGTTCCTGATCGCCATGCCAAACCTGGCGGACCCGAATTTTCATCACACGGTGACGTTTATCTGCGCCCACAACGAGGACGGTGCCATGGGCATTGTCATCAACCGACCCATGGAACTGGCGCTGGGCGACATCCTGGCGCAGATGAACCTCACGGCCCGCAGCCCGGGCGTGGACAACATGATCATTCATCAGGGCGGGCCGGTGCAGACGGATCGAGGTTTCGTGCTGCACCGTCCGGATACCAGCTGGCACTCATCCATCAACGTCAGCGACGAGATCGGCGTGACCACGTCGCGCGACATCCTGGAGGCCATTGCCGAGGGGCGCGGACCGGAACAGGCCTTTATCGCCCTGGGCTATGCCGGCTGGGCGGCGGGACAGTTGGAACAGGAATTAAAAGAGAACGCCTGGCTCAGCGGTCCGGCGGGCAGCGACATCATTTTCCGTACCCCGGTGGAGAAGCGCTGGGAACGGGCCGCGCGCCTGCTCGGCGTCGACGTGGATCGGCTTTCATCCGACATCGGACACGCGTGAGTTCCGGCAACCTGCTTTGTTTCGATTACGGAGAAAAACGCATTGGGGTCGCCGTGGGGCAACCGGTAACTGCGACGGCTACGGCGCTGGAAATCATTGCGGTTCGCCACGGGCGGCCTGACTGGGAGCGGATTGAACTGCTGTTGCGTGACTGGCAGCCGCAGGCGCTGGTTGTGGGCAATCCCCTCAACCTGGATGGGACGCGGCAACCCAGCACCGATGCCGCCGACCGGTTTGCGCGCAAACTTGCCGGGCGGTTCCGGCTCCCGGTGCATCGAGCTGACGAACGTCTGACCACCTTTGCGGCGCGCCGGCAGATGCCTGGTCGGGTCAAGGTGGATGCCGAGGCGGCAAAGGTGATCCTCGAGTCCTGGCTTGCGGAGCAACAATCGGCGGCTGCGAGGGCCAGCGGCGCCACAGCATGAACCGCCTCGGCGCTGGCGAGATTGCCGGGCTGATCCGCGGGATGGCCAGGGAAACGCGCGCCTGGCTCAAGCGCACCGGGCGCGGCAACCCGCTGATCATAGGGATCCATACCGGGGGCCTGTGGGTGGCGGAGCGCCTGCACCGGGAACTGGCCATCACCAGCCCGGTGGGCGAACTTAACATCGCCTTCTACCGCGACGATTTCAGCCGCATCGGCATGCATCCGCGGGTGACGCCGTCCCACCTGCCCCTGGCAGTGGAGGATCGGCACCTTATCCTTGTGGATGACGTCCTGCACACGGGCCGCACCGTGCGTGCAGCCATGAACGAGATCTTCGACTGGGGAAGGCCCGCGAGCATCTGCCTGGCAGTGCTGATCGAGCGGGGCGGCCGGGAATTGCCGGTCCAGGCGGATGTCGTCGGCC
>CAYMXG010000552.1:0-1691 GCA_964394115.1 uncultured Enterobacteriaceae bacterium
AATCCGGTGATCTTGCCCATTCTCAGTTCTGCCCGCTCCGACTTTTCACTTTTTACTATTAGGGAAGCTATGAACAAGTCCCCTTACCGTCATTCCGGCGAAAGCCGGAATCCAGGAAACAATTGTTTTTACTGGATTCCGCCCCGGCCTCCGCCGGGGTGACAACGCCGGAATGACGAATTGGAAATATTCTGGACTTATTCAGATTTTCCTTAGCTTTCCACTCTTCAATTTTCCACTTTCTACGCAGCGTTGCGACCCGTCGCTGCCGCAATCTCACCCAACGCTCGCCGGTACTCTTTCGGAAATACCTTCACGAAGCGACCGCGATACTGCGCCCACGCGGCCAGGATCTCCTCGGCACGCCGGCTGCCGGTGTACTTCGCGTGACGCTCCAGGAGCCGCCGCGCAATGACCTCGTCCGCTTCACCGTGGTGCCATAACTCCGGCGCCAGTTTCGCCTGCTGCTCCTGTTCCGGCAGCAACGGCTCCAGGTCCACCATGGCCTGGTTCGTGCGCGAGGCAAACTTCCCATCCTTATCCAGCACATAGGCGATACCGCCGGACATGCCGGCGGCAAAGTTGCGGCCGGTTTCTCCCAGCACCAGCACGGTACCACCGGTCATGTATTCACAACCGTGGTCACCGACGCCTTCCACGACAGTCAGGGCGCCGGAATTGCGCACCGCAAAGCGCTCGCCCGCAACACCCCGGAAATAGGCCTCGCCGGCAATGGCGCCATACAGCACCACGTTGCCGGTGATGATGTTCTCGCCCGGATCGCCACGAAACTTCGGCGAGGGCTGCACGGCGATCCGTCCGCCTGACAATCCCTTGCCGCAGTAGTCATTGGTGTCCCCGATCAGGTCCAGCGTGATGCCGCGGGCGAGAAACGCGCCGAAACTCTGCCCCGCGGATCCGCGCAGCCGCACGTGAATGGTGTCGTCGGGCAGGCCCTCGTGCCCGTAGCGTTTCGCCACATGCCAGGACAACATGGTCCCCACGGTGCGGTTCACGTTGCGGATCGGCATCTCGATGGTCACTTTCTCGCGCTGCTCCAGCGCCGGCCGGGCGAGTTCAATCAGCCGGTTGTCCAGCGCGCGCTCCAGCCCGTGGTCCTGCTGCGTGCAGTGATAGCGCGCCACCTCCACCGGCATTTGCGGCGTGTAAAAGATGCGCGAGAAATCCAGCTTGCGCGCCTTCCAGTGCTCGATGCCGCGGCGCATGTCGAGCAGGTCCACGCGCCCGATCAGATCATTGAAGGTGCGAACGCCCAGCTTCGCCATCAATTCGCGCACTTCCTCCGCCACGAAGAAGAAATAATTCACCACGTGCTCCGGCTTGCCGGTGAATTTCCTGCGCAACACCGGATCCTGGGTGGCGACGCCCACCGGGCAGGTGTTCAGGTGGCACTTGCGCATCATGATGCAGCCTTCCACCACCAGCGGGGCGGTGGCAAAACCAAACTCATCGGCGCCCAACAACGCCCCCACCAACACGTCCCGCCCGGTCTTCATCTGCCCGTCCACCTGCACGGAGATACGGCTCCGCAAACGGTTCAGCACCAGCGTTTGCTGGGTCTCGGCCAGCCCCAGCTCCCACGGTGAACCGGCATGCTTGATGGATGACCAGGGCGACGCGCCGGTGCCGCCGTCATGGCCGGCAATGGTCACGTGATCGGATTTGGCCTT
>CAYMXG010000553.1:0-1690 GCA_964394115.1 uncultured Enterobacteriaceae bacterium
CCATCACGTTCACCGGCGAAACCACCACCGGCACCGCGATCATGCAGGCGGCGGCAGTGGGCATTCGTGACGTGTCGTTTGAGCTCGGCGGCAAGAATGCCGGCCTGGTATTTGCGGATTGTGAAATGGAAGAGGCAATCGAAGGCAGCCTGCGGTCGGTGTTTTCAAATTGCGGGCAGGTGTGTCTCGGCACGGAACGTTTGTACGTGGAACGGCCGATCTTCAGGGAGTTCGTCGAGCGCCTCAGGGATGGCGCGCGGAAATTGAAACCTGGCAGGCCGGACGCCGCCGGGACCGATCTTGGTCCCATGGTCAGCCGCCAGCAGCGGGACAAGGTACTGGGCTATTACAAAAAGGCCAGAGAGGGAGGCGCCACCATCGTGACCGGCGGCGGTATTCCGGAGATGCCGGCGGAACTGCGCGACGGTTTCTGGATCGAACCCACCATCTGGACCGGATTACCGGAGTCCTGCGCGGTTGTCAGGGAAGAGATCTTCGGCCCCTGCTGCCACATCCAGCCATTCGATACGGAGGCGGAGGCGGTTGCCATGGCCAACGACACCCGCTACGGCCTGGCGGCCACAATCTGGACCGGGGATGCATCGCGGGCACATCGTGTCGCCGCGCAGATGGAAACCGGCATCACCTGGGTCAACTGCTGGTTCCTGCGTGATCTGCGCACGCCCTTTGGCGGCGCCAAACAATCCGGCATCGGCCGCGAGGGCGGCGTGCACTCGCTGGAGTTTTATACGGAGTTGAGGAATGTGTGTGTGAAGCTGTAATTGGTAGTTGGCAGGTGGTAGTTGGGGGAGGCAGATTCCTATGTTTTCCCCACCCACCTACCTTCCATGCATCTCCCCCCTCGCCATTGAGAAGTAGATTGCCACCGCTGTCATTCCCGCCGCCGCCAGAAAACTGATCTGGATTGACCGCATCAGCGCGGGATAGTGTTCCGGTACGATCTGCACCGGGCCGAGCAGCAATGCGAATACCACCGTAATCAGGCCCATGCTGTTCATCTGGCCCAGCACGCGCATGGTGCTGACGGCGCCGGCCGCTGAACCCAGGTGTTGCCGATCCACGCTGCCCATGATCGCGTTTACATTGGGGGAGGAAAACAGCGCGAACCCACCACCGGTCATCAACAGGCTGAAGACCACGTAGGCCGGGGTACTGGCGGGGCCGAGGGCAGCCAGCATCCCCAATCCCGCCGCCGTCAGTATCAATCCGGCCGATGCCAGCAGGCGTGGTTCAATCCGATCGGAAAGCCGCCCGCTCAGCGGGGACAGCAATGCCATGACTGCGGGTTGGGCAATCAGGATCGCCCCCGCCGCTGCCGCCGTCAGGCCCTTGACGTACTGCAGGTAGAGACTCAGCAGGTACGACGTGCCGAACATCGCGGTATAGATGGTGATGGAGGCCAGGCATGAAAAAGTGAACGTGCGATTGGTGAAGAACAGGTTCACATCAAACAGCGGGTCCACGGTGCGCCGCTCGTGGCGCAAAAAAACCACGAGCCCGGCGGCACCCGCCAGGATCAGCGCCAGCCCGGAGCTGGAGGGCAGCAGGGAGATGCCATACATAAGCGCCGTGATGGCACAGGCATAGATGCCCGCCCCGGGCAGATCAAAGCGCTGCGGTTTTTCGTTGCGCCATTCTCCGCGCAACCCGGCCAGCGCCAGCAGGATGA
>CAYMXG010000554.1:0-1688 GCA_964394115.1 uncultured Enterobacteriaceae bacterium
TCATTCACCATCCCCACCGCCTGCATATGGGCATAAATAATCGTGGAGCCGACGAAATTGAATCCCCGTTCCTTCAGGTCTTTTGATAACGCATCCGAGACCGCGGTGCGCGGCGGAACATCTTTCATGCTGCCGCGCCGGTTCTGCACGGGTTCGCCGTTGACGAAGCCCCACATGTACCGGGAGAACGTCCCGAACTCCCTGCGCACGTCGATGAAGGCCCGGGCGTTGCCGATGGCGGAGCGTACCTTGAGCCGGTTGCGCACGATGCCGGCGTCGGCAAGCAGGCGCCGCACATCCTTCTCCGTATAACGCCCGACGCGGTTGAAATCAAAATCATGAAAGGCGGCCCGGTAGGCCGTACGCTTGCGCAGAATAGTGATCCACGCGAGTCCTGCCTGGGCGCCTTCCAGCACCAGGAACTCGAACAGCTTGCGGTCGTTGCGCACCGGGACACCCCACTCGCGATCGTGATAGCGCTGGTAAAGCGGGTCTGTTCCGGCCCAGGCACAACGAATCAACTGGTTTTTCATGTCGGCGATTCAGCGATAAGATGAGCAATCATAGCGTAAACCCACCGCGCACCCGATGTATGGGTCGGCTGGGTGGGTGACTGCTAGAATGGGCGCCATGACCGGGGACCTGTTTCAGCCAGTGACCAAGAAAATCCGATTTGGCGCCTATGTGCAGGAATTGTCCCTGCACCAGCGAATGCTGAGCTACAACGCCCTCGCCCCGGAGATCCGCAAGGATACCCTCGGCAACAACGTGCCATATCGCCCGAAGCGCCTGCGCCTGCGTCCGATTGATTACTACCGGTTGAGCCAACCTTACCTCAGTGTCCGCTTATGGGATCAGTTTCGCGCCGTGGCGCCGCTGGCGGTGTACCTGTTCCTGTTCCAGATTTTGATCCTGAAACAGTCGGTTGCCGATGCCGGCACCATCGGGCTGGGTCTCGCGGCGGTCCTGTTCGGCCTGATGTTGTTCATGGAGGGACTGAAGGTCGGACTGATGCCGTTCGCCGAGACCATCGGCCATTCACTGCCGCAAAAGTCCACGTTGCCGGTGGTACTCGCGGTGACATTCCTGCTCGGCATCGGCGTGACCCTGGCCGAGCCTGCGGTCGGCGCGCTGAAAATCGCCGGCTCCACCGTGGATGTCAACCAGGCGCCCTACCTTTACGCCCTGCTCAATCAATGGTCCTGGGCCTTGGTGCTGACCATCGGTATCGGCGTCGGCGCGGCGGCGGTACTCGGGACGTTGCGCTTCCTGCATGGCTGGAGTCTGAAGCCGATTATTTTTGCAACGCTGGTGCCGACACTCGGCATCACCGGATTCCTGATGGCCGACCCGGACCTGCGCATGATCCTGGGCGTGGCCTGGGACTGCGGTGGTATCACGACGGGGCCGGTCACTGTGCCGCTGGTGCTGGCATTAGGCATCGGCATCTCGGCCGCGGCCGGCAATGGAAGATCATCCCTGTCCGGTTTCGGAATCGTCACGCTGGCATCCCTGATCCCGGTATTGGGTGTGATGATGCTTGGCATGGCGCTGGCGGAAGCCATTCCGGCGGCAGATATCATTGCCGAGGCGTCCGCGGCGGCCACGGCGGCCACGGCCACGACGCCGGCCTGGTACGAACTCACGCCCTGGACCGACATTCTCCTGGGCCTGCGCGCGCTGATACC
>CAYMXG010000555.1:0-1687 GCA_964394115.1 uncultured Enterobacteriaceae bacterium
GGGTCAAAGCTGCAAAACAGCCATGCCGACGACGTCAGTCACTTCTGCTTCGGCGCCCCGGTGGTCACGGGTTTTACCTCCCTGTTGGCCACGCACCCGCCGCTGGAGCAGCGCATCAAGGCAATTGATCCCCATTACCTATCGCGCACCCTGGCGGAACGGGTCGCAAAACATGCCGGCGCAATGGCGCCGGAGACACCCGCTTCCTTCACGGTGCCGGGGATGGCATCGGGTTTTGCCGGAAGTGCGGCTGGTTCAACATCCGTCAGTGCAGCCCAGGTCGCGCAAAGCGTCGGCAATGTGACAACGGCCCACCTGGTTTTGGCCGAAAATATACATGCCGGCCTGCCGGCGGAGTTACTCGCGGCGTTGCGCGCACCGGAATCGGCGCCGGCCGTTTGCCATGCCATGGTACTTGGCAGCATGGATGCTGCGGCGCGACCTGCCGGGTTGCAACTGGTGCGGGCCAGGCAGGGCGACGCTGTTGCCGCTGCAGTGGAAAAATTGCTGCCGGCGATTGCCGCCCGGGGCGCGGATGGCCGCCTGGCGCTGGTGAACCTGGCGATCCCGGCGCTGAAGAGCCTGCCCGCCCCGGCCCGGGAACAGACCCTGAGCGCGCTCCAGTCCCTGATGGTTTCCGACCAACGTTTCACCCTGTTTGAATTTGCCCTGCTCACGATCCTGCGTGAGCACCTGGAGGAGGGCGCGGAACGGGATGTGCCGGTGCGCTACTTCAAGTACGACGCAGTGCAGGAGGATATTCGGCTCTTGCTGAGTGTCTTGTCGCGTGCGGGCAGCCGGGACGACGCCGAGGTGAAGGCAACTTTCAGAGTGGGCATGGCCCAGTTTGTGCGCGAACCCGGCGCGCCGGTGCCTGCGGCAAAGTGCACTTTCCCGGCGCTCGAAGCGGCATTGCGCAAGCTGGAACAACTGGCGCCAATGCTGAAGAAGTCGGTGGTGGAGGCCTGCGCGGACTGCGTCATCCGCGACGGCAGGGTGGTGCCCGCGGAGGCGGAGTTATTGCAGGCGGTGGCGGTGGCGCTGGATTGCCCGATGCCGCCGTTGCTGGCAGGCTGAACCTGCCTGAATGGATCAACCCAGGAGAAACCCGTGACCCGATACGTGACAAAGGCTGAACAGAAATGGGACCAGGCTCAAGTGCGCGGGGTAAGCATGCCGAGTTGCACGCTCTGGGACGGTGGCCACGATGTAGTCACGCGCCTGTTCCGTTTGCCAAAGGGTTGTCAATTGCCGCGGCACAAGCATGCCGTCTGGGTGCAGATATTTGTCGTCAGCGGGAAGCTGCACGTGGACCTGGGCGAACGCACACTGGAAGCGGGCGATTTCTACTTCGTGGAGCCCGGGGATACCCACATCGAGACGGCATTGGAAGACACGGAGCTGTTCATTGTGCGATATGCCCATGACCCGCAGGGCGCGCGCATTTTGCCGGCGGAGCCCTCCAACTGACAATCCGCCAAAGGAATGGCGGACCGGGAGAAACCGCACTCAGGTGGTGAAGAACGGGGGAGGTCAGCCGGACCCGCCCTCCACCACCCGCGGCGGAGTTATTACTTTTTGGGTGGTTGAAATCCCACGGACTCAAAGAACGCCCGGTCCATGTCCTTGTCGGTCATGCTGGCTTTTTCCATGCCCTTTTTGAGTTCGTCCATGTCGATCATCTGGT
>CAYMXG010000556.1:0-1682 GCA_964394115.1 uncultured Enterobacteriaceae bacterium
CCAAGCCGTACCAGGTGTCAGACTTCTGCTAAAATCTAGCCGAAGTCAACTGATTGGCTGGCAAAACCACATGTTTTTCTGGAAGAAGAAACCTAAAGAATTCATCGTTCTGGCGACGTGGGATCCGGAAGGCCGCGTCTGGGTCGCGACGTGTGATGACATTCCCGGCCTCGTCACCGAGGCAGAGACGCCGTCAGAGTTGATCCAAAAGCTTGAAGCGATGATCCCCGAACTTTTGGTGGAAAATGGCCTCGCTCAGGACGACCGAATGCCGGACGTTCCGATTTCCCTTCATTACCATCAGGAAAAACTCACGCTCCGGGTTGCGTAGTTGGCGGATTACGCGCCCGATTTGAAAGCAATCCTTCGCCAGAATGGTTGCTATCTCAAGCGCCAAGGTCGCGGCGATCATGAGATTTGGTTCAGCCCCATCTCAATTCGGTCATTTGTAGTGGACAGCCGGATCAAATCCCGACAGAGGTGGCCCCACGGATTCAGACAGTTTTTCGGGTTGGATAAGTGTGTCCCCGCGGATTAAGCCGCCGCCTTTAGCGCCGGCAGGTTGAAGTAAACCGCATCCGGTGTCCGGCGCGCAAGCGACGTATGCGGTCGGCCGCCGTTGTAAAAATTGATGTAGCGTTCGATCCCGGCCCGAGCATCGCTGACCGTGTCATAGGCATGCAGGTAAACCTCTTCGTATTTGAGCGTGCGCCAGAACCGCTCCACAAACACATTGTCGCGCCAACAACCCTTGCCGTCCATGCTGAGTGCAATGCCCCGGCCCGTGACCGCCTGCACAAACTCCAGACTGGTAAACTGACTGCCCTGGTCGGTGTTCACGATCTCAGGCATGCCGAAGCGCCTGATAGCCTCCTGCAACGCCTCGACACAAAAATCCGTCGTCAGGGTGTTGGACAGACGCCAAGCGAGTACCCGGCGACTGGCCCAGTCCATCACCGCGGCCAGGTATACGAACCCACGGCGCATCGGGATATAGGTGATGTCCATGGCCCAGACCTGATCCGGCCGCTCGATGGCCAGGTTGCGCAGCAGATAGGGAAACACAGCATGGTTCGGATCGCGGCGGCTGGTCTTCGGCTTGCGGTACAACGCCTCAATGCCCATGCGTCGCATCAGCGTCCCGACATGCTTACGCCCGACCTCAACCCCCGCCAGGCACAGCAGGTCGCGCAACATCCGCGCACCGGCAAAGGGGTGCTCCAGATGCAGTTCATCCAGGCGTCGCATCAGTGCCAAGTCCGCTTCCGGCAACGGCCGCGGCTGGTAATACACCGAAGCGCGGGAGATCTCCACCAGTTCGGCCTGCCGGGTAATGGATAAATCGTGCCTCGGGTCCATCAACGCTTTGCGCTCAGCATGCCCGCCTTGGTGAGCGCGCCTTCCAAAAAATCATTCTCCAGCGCCAACTGCCCTATCTTGGCGTGCAGCGTCTTCACATCCACCTTCTCGATCGCTGACGGGCCGTGTTCCCCGAACACCTCCGCCGCCCGCTCCAGCAACTGACCCTTCCATTGCGTGATCTGGGTCGGATGGATTTCGAACTGCTCGGCCAACTCAGTCAGGGTCTTCTCGCCCCGCACCGCTGCCAGTGCCACTCTGGCCTTGAACTGGCTGCTATGATTGCGTCGTGGTCTTCTCATGTCCCTCTGCTCCTCATGCCG
>CAYMXG010000557.1:0-1675 GCA_964394115.1 uncultured Enterobacteriaceae bacterium
CTGGCACTGGGCGCCACACCCCCTTCCTGGCAACACTGGGCCGGGACCGACCTGTTTGGCCGCGACCTGCTGACGCGCATCCTGTACGGCAGCCGCGTGTCCCTGGCCGTGGGGGCGCTTGCCACAGTGGTGGCACTCACCATCGGCGTACTGTGGGGCACCGTGTCGGGCTATCTGGGTGGGCGCGTGGATGCCTGGATGATGCGCTGCGTGGACATCCTGTATGCGCTGCCATTCGCGATCTTCATCATTCTCCTGACTGTCACCTTCGGCCGCAGCCTGCTGCTGCTTTTTCTGGCCATCGGCTGCGTGGAGTGGCTGACCATGGCGCGCATCGTGCGTGGCCAGGTCATGTCCGTGCGCCGGCAGGAATACATTGCTGCCGCCATCGTGCTGGGCCTGCCACCGTGGCGCATCATGGCCGTGCATGTGCTCCCGAACATCCTCGGCCCGGTCGTCGTCTACGCGACATTGACCATCCCCAATGTGATCCTGCTGGAGTCTTTTCTGAGTTTCCTTGGACTCGGGGTGCAGCCCCCGGCAAGTTCGTGGGGCGTGCTCATTGCCCATGGCGTCGAAACGCTGGAGGAGTATCCGTGGCTGCTGTTCTGGCCGGCATTGTGCCTGTCAGCGACAATCTTCTGTCTCAATACTGTCGGCGACGGGTTGCGCGATGCGCTGGATCCGCGGGTATCCGCGCAATGACCACCTTGCCCGCGGCCGTGGTTCCATCCGCCCGCCTGTTGCAGGTCAGTGACCTTTGCATCGCGTTTCGATCCCGGGACCGGGACCACGTCGTGGTGGATCGCGTCGGTTTTGAACTCGATCGCGGCCGCACGTTGGGTATTGTCGGCGAATCCGGTTCCGGCAAGTCGGTCACGTGCCTGGCGCTGCTCGGGCTTCTCCCTCGCCCGCAGGGCCGCGTCGTGCAAGGTACGGCCTGGTATGGGGGCCTCGATCTGCTCGCGCAGCCGGATCGCATCCTGCGAACCCTGCGTGGCAATCGCATCAGCTTCGTGTTCCAGGACCCGCTTTCGGCGCTGAATCCCTACCTGACCATTGGCACGCAATTGGAGGAACCGTTGCGCATCCACCGCGGGGCCTCCGCTGCCGAGGCGCACCACCGCGCCGTGAAGGCACTGGAAGAAGTCGGCATCCGGGACCCACGGCGCAATATCCACGCTTACCCCCATGAATTCTCCGGCGGTATGCGCCAGCGGGTCATGATTGCCATGGCGTTGATCAACCAACCGGACATCCTCATCGCCGATGAACCCACCACGGCGCTGGATGTGACGGTGCAGGCGCAGATCCTGGGGCTGCTGCGCGAGTTGCAGCAGCGACATGGCATGGCGATGATTTTTGTCTCCCATGATCTGCGCGTGGTGTCCGGTATCGCCGACCAGGTGTTGGTAATGCATGCAGGCCGTTGCGCTGAAACCGGGCCCACACGAGCGCTGTTTGCAGCGCCGCAAGCCGACTACACGCGCCGACTGCTCGACGCCATGCCACATGGACGCAAAGCGCCGGCAGCGCCCGGAAATGATCGTGCGGCGGCGCCGCTGTTGTGCGTCGAACACCTGGGTGTCACCTACCCCGGGCACGGCAACTGGTTCGGGAAGGCGCCAGAGCCTGTCGTCGCAGTGGCCGATGTGTGCCTGGACATCCGGCCCGG
>CAYMXG010000558.1:0-1660 GCA_964394115.1 uncultured Enterobacteriaceae bacterium
CGCAGCATCGCTGCACACTGTGCGCCCATGAATACGCTTGTCTTTGATATTGAAACGATCCCCGACCTCGACGGTGGCCGCAGGCTTTACAACCTGGAGGGCTTGTCCGATCACGACGTGGGCGAGGTGATGTTCACGAAGCGCCGCCAGGACTCAGGCGGCAGCACGGATTTTCTGCGCCATCATCTGCACCGCATCGTGGCCATCTCGGTGCTGCTGGCAGCGGGGGAGAAGATCAGCCTGTGGACCCTGGGCAAGCCCGATTCCACCGAGGCGGAACTGTTGCAGCGCTTTTTCGAAGGCATTGAGAAGTACACGCCGTTGCTGGTGAGCTGGAACGGGCGCGGGTTTGACCTGCCGGTGTTGCACTATCGCGCGCTGTTCCATGGTGTGCAGGCGGCGCGCTATTGGGAGACCGGCGGCGAGGACCAGTCCTTCAAGTGGAACAATTATCTGAACCGATTCCACGAACGGCACACCGACCTGATGGATGTGCTGGCCGGGTACGAGGGCCGCGCCGTCGCCCCGTTGCATGAGATCGCCACGCTGCTGGGATTCCCCGGAAAGATGGGTATGGCGGGGGGTGATGTGTGGGAGCGCTGGCTCGCGGGGGAAATCGACGCCATCCGTGACTACTGCGAAACGGATGTGTTGAACACGTACCTGGTCTACCTGCGTTTCCAGTTGATGCGCGGGCGCCTGACCGGACCCGGGTATAAGTCCGCCTGCCAGCGGGTGCGCGATCTGCTCGAATCCGACGGTCGTGATCACCTGCGCCAGTTCGCGGCTGCCTGGCATAAATGAGACGGCGGCATCTCCGTCCACCTTCGACCACCCCCATCGAGGTGGTCATTGAAACACTGTCCCACGAGGGCCGGGGTGTGGCGCGCATCGATGGCAAGACCGTATTCGTGGATGGTGCGCTGCCGGGCGAGCGGGTGCGCGCCCGCTATCTGCGTGAGCATCGGCGTTATGACGAGACCGTCGCCACGGAGATCCTGGAGCCGGCCTCGACCCGTGTCGAGCCGCCGTGCCGGCATTATGGCGTGTGCGGGGGTTGCAGCCTGCAGCACCTGGACCACAAGGCGCAGTTGCGCCACAAGGAAGCCATCCTGCTGGAACAATTGCATCACGCCGGTGGCATTGCCCCGCGTTCCATGCTGGCGCCGTTGACCAGCCCGGGCGAGGGTTACCGCCAGCGTGGCCGTCTCAGCGCGCGCTTCCTGGCCAACAAGCATCGCGCGCAGGTGGGTTTCCGTGAACGGCGCAGCAATATGATCACAGAGATCACCCATTGCGAAGTGCTGCATCCGCGCGTCGGCGCGCTGTTGCCGGATTTGTCGGCGCTGGTCAGCAGCCTGTCGGTGGCCGACGCAGTGCCACAGATCGAACTGGCTGTCAGTGAACAGGATTGCGGTCTGGTGTTGCGGCATGTGCGGTCCATCAGCAGCGCGGATCACGAGCGCCTGCTGGCCTTTGAACGCGAACATGATGTGCGTTTCTACTTGCAGCCGGGCGGCGAGACCACGGTGGTGCCCCTGGAACCGGCCCGGCCGCCGGTGCTCAGCTACCGGCTGGAGGAGTTTGACGTGGAGATCCGGTTCGGTCCCACGGATTTCACCCAGGTGAATTTTCACATCAACCGGCAATTGGTGGCGCG
>CAYMXG010000559.1:0-1656 GCA_964394115.1 uncultured Enterobacteriaceae bacterium
TATCCTGGCGGTGTTTGAACGCAGCACGCCGGTGAGAAACCGGATCTGCCGCGCGTAGTGGCGGCACCAATGACAGATGAGTAAATGGAACCCGAGGAGGATGCGCTCGGACCAACCGAGCCGCCGGTCCTGCGCCTCGGATACCAGCCGCGTGGCCTCCTTGCAGGTGAGCATGATCATATGCCGGGCATGATCGACTTTGCCTCCAGGCACACGCTCAGGCGCAACCGCGCCCGCGAAAGCATGACCCAGAGGTTATTGGCGCTGGAGATGCCCAGCACCTGCAACAGTTCTTCGGTTTCCATGCCATCCAGCTCCCGTAACGTGAACAGCCTGCCCAGCCGCTCGGGTAACGCTGCGAGACAGTCCCGCAGCGCATCCCAGAATTCCTCTCGTTCCAGCGCCCGCTCCGGCTGGGCCCATGCGCGCATGTCCACCTGCCAATGACCACGTTCGTCAAACAGCGTCGTCTCAATATCGCCGGAGACATCCGTTTCATCCGCCAGCGGCACTTCGCGTCCCTGGCGCCGCAAGCAATCAATGACCTTGTGTTTCAGGATCCCGACCAGCCAGGTGCGTTCCGCGGACTCGCCCTTGAAGGCGTCCCGGCCGGCAAATGCGGCCACCAGCGTGTCCTGGACCAGGTCCTCCGCCGTCGCCGGATTGCGTGTCCGCGCCAGGGCAAAGGCATACAAGGCGTCGCCGTGCAGTTCCAGCCACCGGGCCGGGTCACGCGACGACACATTGGGCGCAGGGTTGCTCACACAATCCATGCTACGTGGGCGTGCCACAGACGACAATGCGGCCGGGCTGCATACCATTAGTCGTGGCAAACACGGGAACCTTACAGGCGGGCGATTAACATTAAAAAGAGCACAGCGCTAATTGCGGGCGCTCTCCGGTGGAGATTCAGCCGGACAAATGCAGGGGTGCGGGGACGCCGGCGTTTTGCGCCCGATGCCGCAGCGCATGGTCCATCAGCACCAATGCCAGCATGGCTTCGGCGATGGGCGTGGCACGGATGCCCACGCACGGGTCATGTCGGCCGGTGGTGGAAATCTCGGCGGCCGCGCCATGCACATCAATGGTGCGCGCCGGGATGCGGATGCTGGACGTAGGCTTGAGCGCAATGCTCACCAGCACCTCCTGCCCGGTGGAGATCCCGCCCAGCACGCCACCGGCGTGGTTGCTGAGAAATCCCTTGGGCGTGATCTCGTCGCGGTGTTCAGTGCCTTTCTGCACCACGCTGCCAAATCCGGCGCCGATTTCCACCCCTTTCACGGCATTGATCCCCATCATGGCGGCGGCGATATCCGCGTCCAGCCGATCAAAAATCGGTTCACCCAACCCAACCGGCACTTGCGAGGCAACCACGTTCACCCGCGCGCCGACAGAATTGCCTTCCTTGCGCAGCGCATCCAGGAATTTCTCCAACTCCGGCACGACCTCCGGATCGGGGCAGAAAAACGGATTCTCCTCCACCGCCGTCCAGTTCTTGTGATGGAGTGTGATGGGGCCGAGTTGCGCCAGGTAACCGCGGATCCGCGTGCCCCAGGTCTCATGCAGATATTTCTTGGCAATGGCCCCGGCCGCGACACGCATGCAGGTCTCGCGTGCGGATGCGCGCCCACCGCCGCGGTAATCACGCAGCCCGTA
>CAYMXG010000560.1:0-1653 GCA_964394115.1 uncultured Enterobacteriaceae bacterium
ATCCCGGCGCGCCCACCTGGCGCGCAATATCCGCCGAGACGATGAAGATGCCCGAACCGATCATGGACCCGGCCACCAGCATGGTGGAGTCCATGAGTCCCAGGCCGCGAACCAGTTGCTGTTCCTGTGCCATGAATCTGCCCTTAGTTGTGCATTGCGTAATTGCTGAACAAAGACTTCGTAGGGTGGGTTACGCTGCGCTAACCCACCCTACGATTGTTGATCATTAATGCAAGTCTCGGTAGTTGGAACCAAATGACAAATTCAAACAGAGTCAATGCCGTGCGTTGCGGCTCACTGCTCGTTCAACAAATGCCTGACGCGCGTGGCTGCCTGATCGTCCACCTTTTTGGCGACCTTTTTAAGAATGTAGTCCCGCTTGAATCCCTTTTGCTGTACTTCCTTCAACACGCCGATGAGTTCCTTGTCCGACTTGTTTTTGCGCAGGGTTTCGTAAAGTATCTCCAGGATGGTCTCCGACCAGAGCGTCTTTGCCGCCGTCTTGGTGGTGTCGGTAGTGTCGTCCGTCATGATTGAACCTCGTTCCCCGGTGGTGAATCAGACCGTCGCTGTTAACTGCCCGGAGCACTATATCCCGGTTGCGATCCGGGCGGCAACGCAGCGGCGCCGGGGCGCCGGCCGTGATATCATGGCGCATGCCAACCGGGGGTGTTTATGCTCCACAGCGAACGTTCCTACAAGGTGGTGCACCAGAACTGCGACCAGATCGTCATCGAGGCAGAGTTTGACAATTTCACCGACGCCGCGGCGTGCCTCGCGAGCTCAATCTACATGGAGCCGTTCATTGTCGTGGACAAGGGCAATCTTGACCTGGGGAACGTGACCCCGGAGGAAGCGCGCCGGTTTGCAGTGGAGCGCATTGAATTCCGCGCGCCCCAGCAGGATAAATAGCAGGCTCTTTTTTCTAAGGCGCGAGCCTGCGCATGCTCCAGGTGGAATTGCCAGTTCTCTCGTAACACAACCGATCATGCAGGCGGTTTTCCCGTCCCTGCCAGAATTCAATCCGTTCAGGGCAGACGCGATAACCAATCCAGGTATCCGGCCGCGGCACCGGCCCGCCGGCGTACTGCCGATCAAGTTCCGCGGCACGTTGATCCAGATATTCCCGGCTGGTCACGGTGCTGCTCTGCGGCGCAACCCAGGCGCTGATCTGGCTGGCGTAGGGGCGTGTCGCGAAATATGCGTCCGCCTCGGCCAGGCTTACCTCGCTGACACTTCCTTCCACGCGCACCTGCCGGTGCATGGGCGCCCAATAAAACACCAGCGCCGCGCGCGGGTTGGCATGCAGTTGTTCGCCCTTGTCACTCACCGCGTGTGTGAAGAAAACAAAACCGGCCTCATCCAGCCCTTTCAGCAACACGTAACGGGCGCTGGGCCGGCCGCTGGCGTCCGCGGTCGCCAGCACCATGGCATTCGGTATCTCGATCCCGTGATCCACGGCCGCCTGAAACCAGGCTTGAAACAACTGGAAGGGGTCGGCGCTGGCTTCCTGCTCATGCAGGGAAACATGGCGGTACTCCAGGCGCATCTCGAAGTAGTTGTCGGTCATGTCGCAGATGTCCAATCCCAGGGCAACACTATAGTTCGTGTGTGCGCCACCCACACGATCCAGCCGAAAACCAGCAGCGCAGC
>CAYMXG010000561.1:0-1652 GCA_964394115.1 uncultured Enterobacteriaceae bacterium
ACCGCCAGTTCGTCCGAATGCTCGTCCAGTGCGCGCAACTCGGGGATGGTGAACATGGCCTGGACCAGGTGCTGGACCCCGCGCTGTGAGCGATACACCGGGAGCATGTTATCCACCGCCAGGTCGACAAACTCCGCCACCGTTGTGTGCCCAGTGGTCAAAGCCGCGATGGTGTCAAAGGCTCGCTGCCAGGCGTCGAGCCAGTTGGCCCCGAGTACATGCAGTATGGAATGCTTGTTGGGGAAATAGTGATACAGCGTGCCTACCGAGACGCCCAGTTCGCGCGCCACCAGGTTGGTGGTGAGCCGGTTTGGCCCCTCCCGTTCCAGCAGCCGCGCGGTCTGGGCCAGTATCTGCTGCACGCGCCGCGTTGATCGCTCCTGGTGCGGCCGGCGCCGTTGGCGTACGCCATGCGCCGGCTTCACAACCGGTCCAGCAGCGCGTAATAAAGCATGCCCAATACCAGCGCCGGATAGCGCAGCCACACGCCGCCGGGAAACGACGGCGTCGGCAAAGATGCCATGACGTCGAATCGCTCCGCGCTACCGGCCAGCGCTTCGGCGATCAACCTGCCGGCCAGGTTTGCCAGTGCCACGCCCTGTCCGGAATAGCCTTGCGCGAAAAAGACATTGGGTGCCAGCCGGCCGAAGTGCGGCAGGCGCTTCAGGGTAACCGCGAGTGTCCCGCCCCAGCCGTAGTCCAGCCGGATGCCGGTTAGTTGCGGATACACCTTCTCCAGGTATGGCCGGACAAAGGCGCGAATGTCGCGGGGAAACCGGGGCGAATAATTCTCGCCGCCACCGAACAGCAGCCGCTGATCAGACGACAGGTGCCAGTAGTTCACCACGAACTTCGTGTCGCTGACGGCAATGTCACGGGCCAGGATGGCCCGCGCCCCGCGCTCTCCGAGCGGCTCGGTGGCGACGATGAAATTGTTGATGGGCAGTGCATGGCCGGCAATGCGCGGTTCCAGGTTTCCGAGGTAACCATTGCAGGCCAGCACGACATAATCGGCGCGCACCTCGCCCTGATCGGTGCGCACCAGCGCCGGCTGCTTGCGCGTATATCCGCGCACAGCAGATTGCTCGAAAAAGCGGGCGCCCGCGGCTTCCGCGGCGTCGGCAAGTCCCAGGCACAGGTTCAGCGGGTGCAGATGATAACTGCCCTGATCCAGCGCTCCGCCGTGATAGCGCTGCGAGCCGATCAGGGCCGCGGTCTGCTCCCGATCCAGCAGTTCAATGCTTGCGTAGTCGTAATTCTGCGCCAGATTGTCGCGGTTGCGGATCAGGTCGCGCATGTGGGACGGTTTGGCGGCTACCACCAGGTTGCCGGCGTGCAGGTCACAGGCAATCCGATGCCGGACAATGCGCTCGCAAACCAGCGCCACTGCCTCCAGGCCCAGCGTCCACAATTGCCGCGCCTGGTCCATGCCGTACATCTTTTCCAATTCATCCTGCGGCTTGCGCTGGCCGGTGAACATTTCGCCGCCATTGCGGCCCGAAGCCCCCCACCCCACCCGCGCGGCCTCGAGCACGATGACGCGATAACCCCGCTCGGCCAGGTGCAGCGCCGCGGAAACCCCGGTATAGCCGGCCCCAATGACGCAGACGTCCGCCTGCAGGGATTCCTGCAATATGGGCCGGCGCCGGTCG
>CAYMXG010000562.1:0-1648 GCA_964394115.1 uncultured Enterobacteriaceae bacterium
GTGACCAGGCGTCGACGCCCCCTTCCAAATTCATGATGTTGCTGTAGCCGAGACTTTCCAGGTACGCGGCCACTTGCTGGCTGCGCGTGCCATGGTGGCAGATAACGACGATTGGGTCCTCCTTGCCCAGGGCATCCAGTCGTCCCATGAGTTCCGCCATGGGGATATTCTCGGAACCGGCGATGCGGCACAAGTCGAACTCCCATGGGTCGCGCACATCCACCAGCCGCGGGACTGGCCCGCTGCTCAGCGCCAGTTCCAGATCCCTTGGGCTGACTATCTGCACGTTGCCACCCGGATCAGAATTGAAATGTTGACGGGGCGGGCAGGCCCAGCAGCGGCGGCAAATCGGTTTCAAACAGGGACTCGCGGCTGAGGCCGCCGCCGGAAGTCCGGGTAATCAACAGGGCTTCCATGGCCGGTGATTGGCCGACGATGACAAACAGGCGACCCCCCGGCGCCAGTTGCCCGGCGTAGGCATTTGGCAGGACCGGCACCGAGCCGGTAATGACCATGACATCATAGGGGCCTGTTTGCGGCCATCCCAGGGCTGCGTCACCGGTATGGAAATGCACATTCGCGATGCCATGGCGGTTCAATTTCGGCGCTGCGGAGGCTGTGAACTCGGGAAAGATATCCACGCTGTGAACCTCGCCGGCGCAACATCCGAGTAGCGCGGTCAAAAAACCACATCCGGTACCCACCTCGAGGACGCGATCGGTGCGCTGGATGGCCAGGCTTTGCAGCAGCCGGGCCTCCAACTTGGGGGTCATGGTCACCTGGTTGTGGGGCAGGGGAATATTAATGTCAGCCAGCGCCAGACGGCGAAACGACGCCGGCACAAAATCCTCCCGGTGCAGGGTCTGGAACAGATCCAGCACGGACAGATCCAGCACCTCCCAGGTGCGGATCTGTTGCTCGATCATGTTGTGGCGTGCCTGTTCGAAGTCCATGTTGGTTGGCCTTGAAAACGCGTCAGAGGGGGCCGTGCGGGGCGTGGTATTATACAGAAGAAACGTGTGCAGCTAGGGGCGCCCCAGACCGGGCTGAGATTAACCCTTCGAACCTGATCCGGCTAGTACCGGCGTAGGGAAGCCAAGCACAGAACGGTCGGGCGCGCGTTTAAGCTGCAGGAGGATTGAGACATGAGCGCGGTTCCTGATCTGTTGCATGACGATGCCGGTGGCGCCGATGTGCGGCGTCCATTCCCCAATTCGCGCAAAATCCATGTGCGTGGCAGCCGCGCTGACATCGCGGTGCCCATGCGCGAAATTGCCTGTACGCCGACCCCGACCGCCAGGGGGCCGGTCCCCAACGAGTCCATCGTGGTCTATGACAGCTCCGGGCCGTACACGGATCCCTCGGTTCACATCGATTTCCGCCAGGGACTGACGCCCATCCGCGACGGCTGGATTGAAACGCGCGCAGACACCGCGCAACTGGAACGCATGAGTTCAGCCTTTGGCCGCCGGCATTCCGCTGATGCGGCCTCCGAGTTTCGATTTCCCGGACAGCGGTTGCCGCGCCGCGCCCGCGCCGGCGCCTGCGTCACGCAAATGCACTATGCACGACGCGGCATCGTTACGCCGGAAATGGAGTTTGTCGCCATCAGGGAGGACCTGCGGCTGCAGTCCTACCGTGATGCGTC
>CAYMXG010000563.1:0-1637 GCA_964394115.1 uncultured Enterobacteriaceae bacterium
GGCACGATGAGTTCATAACAGTAATACACCTGCACCTTGATCACGTTGGCATCCTGGATGGTCTGGCTGGATTCGCTGCCGAGCTTGATGCCGCGATAGATGAGATTGTCATTGGGGATCACGACATCACTGCCGTCCGTGACGCCGAAATCCCGGAACGCACCCGGACCCGGATTTACCACTTCGATGCGCACGTAACCGTCCTCGATTTGCTTCCGTACCCGGTCACGCCCATCCTTGAATTTCGTCACGTTGTCGGCATGGGTGTACAACGACGCCAGGGTGCGGGCCACCGCCGACTCCATGAAAAACATCCTGGCCCCGTTGAGGCTCCCGGCCCGCGCCGCCTCGAAGGCGGCATAGTTCAGTGTCACCTTGGCATGCATGATGAATGCGATCTGCAGCGTGCCGAACAGCAGCATCAGCAACAACGGCAACACGATGAGAAATTCAACCATGGCCTGCCCTGGCGCCGCGCCGCGGCAGCCGGTTGCGCGTGGATCGGCGCGCAGGTCCAGGCCGGGTTCACTGTTCGGGGACACCGGCCTCCACCGTTCCTTTTTCAGCCTCGCCCTTGAGGACCTGCATTAATTCCTTCAGGACCTCACTGCTGCGATCGACCATGGGATCCCCCGGCGGCGCGACCTTTTGCAGTTCGATCAGGCTGCTGGCCGCGGTGTTGAGGTAAAGAATGGACAAGTTGTACCAGGCCTTGGCGTGATCCGGGGCGCGTACCAGGGCCTCGCGGTAGGCAGCTATGGCCAAATCCGGGCGATTGCTGCGCGCATAGATATTGCCCAGCCGGAACCAGTTCTCGGGCTCGACCGGCACCTTTTGCGCCAGCAACGTGTAATGCTTCTCGGCCTGCGCGTAATCCTTCGCTGCATAGCTTGCTTGCGCGGCGTCGCGCACCTGGAACAGGTCCGCCTCTTCCGCGGGCTTGCCCCGTGTCCCCATGCCGCCGGCGCATCCCGCCAGCAGGAGGATCATTATTACCGATGCACGGCGCATGGAGTCAGGGTCCGACCCAATTGAGGGTCTGCCCTTCCGCCAATTCGAGGGCGGTGATGCTGCCCACCGGCAGTTCCAGGACCATGCGCGCGCCGCCGCATGCGGCCATGCGCCAGGGCAGCAACGCACGCACCAGCTTCAGGATCCGCCCCGCGGCGTTGAGAAATACCAGGTCCAGCGGGTAGGTCATGCCCAGCGCATGCACGGCCGAACACGGTTCTATCAACAAACCCTGCCCGGACTGCAGCACCGGACGCGACAGCAGGCCACGCATCCGCTCCAGCATGTTTTCCGTGCGCAAGGCATTGGGCACCACGCAGCGGCCATCCTCCACGCGCTGTATTGCGCCCGACATCACAACAGGCCTTCGCCGAGGAACTTCATGACGATGGGGAAGCCCAGGATCATGAAGGTAACCGGGAAGATGAAGATGATGAGCGGCGCCACCAGTTTGACCGGCGCCTCCATGGCCATCTTTTCCGCGCGCTGGAAACGTTCGCTGCGGCGCTGATCGGCCTGCACGCGCAACACATTGGCCAGGCTGGCACCCATTTTTTCGGCCTGGATGATGGCGCTGACAAAGCTGGTGATCTCATTGATATCCAGCCGTTCCGCCATGCGCCGCA
>CAYMXG010000564.1:0-1637 GCA_964394115.1 uncultured Enterobacteriaceae bacterium
GTGACATAAAACTGTTTCCGATCCGCTTCCGGGTCCACGCCAATGGCAGTGTGGGGGGGGATGACGCAGCCCTTGTCGATTATCGCGCGCTGCAGCCGGCAATTGTCGCCGATGCTCACTTCCGGCAACACCACGCAATCCGACATTACGCTGTACGACTCCACCCGCACGTTGGAAAACAGCAGTGAGCGCCGCACTTCCGCGCCGGACAGGATGCAGCCGCCGGAGACCATGGAGTTCACCGCCATCCCGCGCCGGCCGCCTTCGTCAAACACAAACTTCGCCGGGGCCAGTTGCTCCTGATAGGTCCAGATGGGCCAGTCGCGATCATAGAGGTTCAGTTCGGGGGTGACTCCAATCATCTCCATGTTGGAGCGCCAGTACGCGTCCACCGTGCCCACGTCACGCCAATAAGCGTTCTGGTGGGTGACCGGGTCGAGGAAGGAAAATGCGTAGGCGGTGTTGTGCTGCACCACCCAGGGGATGATGTCCTTGCCGAAATCATGGCTCGAATCCGCCGTGTCGGCATCGCGAATCAACTGCTCATAGAGGAATTCCGTGTTGAAAATGTAGATGCCCATTGAGGCCAGCACCATGCCGGGATTACCGGGCAGCGGCGTCGGTTGTTCCGGCTTCTCCTGGAATTGCGTGACGCGGGAGTCCTCGTTGACGGTCATAATGCCAAAGGCCGACGCTTCCCCAATCGGCACCTCGATGCAACCGATGGTCAGGTCGGCCTCGCGCTCCACGTGTGCGGCAAGCATGGTGCCGTAATCCATCTTGTAAACGTGATCGCCGGCCAGGATCAGCACGTGTTTCGGCCGGTGCGTACGCAGAATGTCCAGATTCTGGTACACGGAATCGGCGGTGCCGCTGTACCACCCGCTGTCAACGCGCTGGGATGCCGGGAGGATCTCGAGGAACTCGCCAAACTGGCTGTGCAGGAAGTTCCAGCCCTGCTGCAAGTGGCGGATCAGGGAATAGGCCTTGTATTGGGTCAGCACGCCGATGCGGCGGATGCCTGAATTGATGCAGTTCGATAGTGGAAAATCAATGATGCGGAACTTGCCGGCAAATGGCACCGCAGGCTTGGCCCGCCACCGGGTCAGATCCTTGAGCCGGTCACCACGTCCACCCGCGAGGACGAGCGCCACTGTGCCCCGGGTTAGCCGGGTAAGGGCCCTGGTCTTGGTTTGCGGTGTCATGGTCCTGATCCTGCTCCTGGCTTGCTCCCGGCTGGTATATTAGCAGCATGGCTCGTATCCCCATGTGAGCTACCGCAACATTCCAGAAAGGCAATCATGCCACGCAAACCCGCCAGCGGCAGCAAACGAGAAAGGGCCCCGGATGGCGGTCCGCAGACCGCGGTTGACGTGGCGGCACCGCCGCCGCTCGCTGAACCGCTGCGCGCGCTCCTGGATGCCCGCAGCAGCGACCCGTTCCAGACCCTTGGGCGTCACAGCGAAGGCAACACCACGGTAATCCGCATCTTCCGGCCGCACACCCTGTCTGCCGGGATTGCCGACAATGGCGCCACCCTGACGCGGGTACCGGCCACGGACCTGTTTGAGTGGCGCGGTGACGGTGCCGGATTGCCACCACATCACAAAATCACCTGGCAGGATGATCGCGGTCAC
>CAYMXG010000565.1:0-1593 GCA_964394115.1 uncultured Enterobacteriaceae bacterium
GGTCTTGCAATCATGCACCATTAAGTCACGGTGCATGATTGCAAGACCTGACCCCTGATTAGATTTTAGCCAGCAGCTCTGCCGTGGTGGCCGGTGCGCCACTGACGATCTTCAGAGAAAAGCGTTCCCGCGCATCCGTCTCCCGCACCATCCTGCATTCACGTCCCGGATAAAGTTTCCCTGTCAGGGATTTCACCGCCGGCAGGATCGAAACCTCGGTATCGGCGGTGTTGGGCGCCTCGAGCCGGTCATTGGCATACAGTTCCAGTTCCCCGGCGTTGAATTTCAATTTGCCGGCAAACCGCGCCTCACGTTCCAGCAGGTCACAAGCCTGCAATGCCATTCGACACACCGTTAACAGGCGCGCGGTCAAATCACCCGGCAGCGCGTGCTTGCTGTAATAGCTCAACCCGCGCCATCCTCCAATCTCGTCCACGGAATAATTGCCCGCATGGGCAACCAGCAGGATGCCCGGGCCATGGTGCACGTGACTGTAATCGGCGACGTCGATGAGCACGCCCGGCAGGGTGTGCGCCTGGATCCACTGGTGAAAAACCTGGATGACGTCCAGCGCCGGCAGGGTCAAACCTTCCTGTATTGGCACCTTGATGCCAATTCGGTGCAGCTCCATGGCGAATCCCTAAGCTTCCGCGGGCTCAGCCGTGGCCGGCTTTTCCCCGGGCAGTGGCGGGCGCGTCTGGATCAGGCGCAGGTTGCAGGCATGGGCCGCTTCGATGAACAACTGCGTCTCCTCCAGCAGCAGCCGCGTGCGATCCGGGCCCGGACGCCGATCCTGGCCGGCATGACGTTGAAACAGGTACTCGGAGAATTTACCGCCGGCAAACCGGTCCTGGAACAGGCCGGATTCCACCATGCGCGTTTTGAATTCGCGCACGATTTGATCGGCGTTATCGGAAACGTCATGGATCTGTGTGCGCACCAGACCCTTGGCCGCCGTCAGCATGGCCCGATACGCGGACTGGTCCGCCTGGTCGTACTCGCCGGCATCGAAATGCAACTGCGCTTCAAAATAAAACCGCTCCGCGCCCTGCAGATCGAAATCCACCAGCGACACAACCTCGCCGGCGCACTCGCCGGTGCCGATGTCATTGAGCGTGAATTCGCGCGGGTCGCGCCAGTCGGAATAAAGGGTCCTGTCCATCTCGTAGGGCGGGATCACCGCCAGCCGGTCAATCAGCGTCTTCAATTCCTTCTTGCCCACGCGCTGCACGAAATCACGGAAGCCCTCGCCGGGCTGCCGATCGCCGAGGAATTTCTTCGTCAACTGGTCCACCAGATCGGGGATGCGCTTGGACGGCACGACACCGATGGCAAGTCCGTAGGCGCCCGCATTCTCTGCCCACTGCCCCCCCAGCACGACGCGGAAATGAGGCACGGTGCGGCTGCCGGACTTGCGGCTGACGCCATAAAAACCGAGGTCGGCAAGATGATGCTGGCC
Organism: uncultured Enterobacteriaceae bacterium; assembly: GCA_964394115.1. GTDB lineage: Bacteria > Pseudomonadota > Gammaproteobacteria > Eutrophobiales > Eutrophobiaceae > 2-02-FULL-61-13. The sequence continues at coordinate 1,460 of CAYMXG010000565.1, forward strand.
GCAGGAGTTGAAACACCCGCTGACCTTGATGCGCAGATCCTTCACCGACTGATCCAGGTTCGCGAACTGCGCGGCAAGACGTTGCTTCAATTCCCCGGCCAGGCCACGGGAAGAAGCAATGCCCAGCTTGCAGG
>CAYMXG010000566.1:0-1593 GCA_964394115.1 uncultured Enterobacteriaceae bacterium
GACCTGATGCATCACCCGGTGCAGATCGCGGTGCCGGAGATGAAGGGGAATTTCTGCATGGACCCGGTTCAATCCGGCAAGACCCGCCGCGCGTTCGTCGAGAAATACGCGGACGGCAGGACCCTGATCATCGGCAGCCATTTCTGCGATCCCACCGGCGGCTGGATCGTCAGTGACGAAAAGGGGTGGGCGTTTCGGACTACTCGTTGAAGAGTTTCAGCAGGTCATACTTCTTCTGCCTGCGGCTCGCCTCGAGCTTCACCCGATCCGGATCCAGCGGGACGTCGGGAAGTCCTGCCACCATTTCCTCGTAGGCCTCGCGAATGTCCTGGTCCACCTCCCGGTGGGAGAGGATATAGAACTGGTTTTTCCGCACGCACTCGAGCGTGCGTTCCGCCACCTGTATGGGGTCCATGCCCATCGGCAGTACCCTGCGGAACAGTTCGCCGGTGCCGGCCCGTTGCGCCAGCACCGTGTCATCCACCTTGCCCAGGAAACGCGCGGGGCGGTTCTCCTCGCTCTCGTACAGCCGCGTGGATACGGTACCGGGGCACAACACTGATACGCCGATGCCATACGGCGCGAGGTCGAAGCGCAGCGCGTCCGACAGCCCGCGGATCGCGAATTTTGTCGCGGAATAAATCGCGGTGCCGGGCCCGGTGATGATGCCGGCCACCGACGAGGTGTTGACGATGTGTGCGCCCTGCTTGTGCGCCTTCATGCGCGGGATGAATGTCAGCACGCCATTGAACGTGCCCACCAGGTTGACGCCGACAACCCAGTCCACGTCCTCGAACGTGGCCTGGTCCATGGGCCGGATGATGTTGACGCCGGCGTTGTTGCACAGCAGGTGCACGTTACCGAACTTCCTTTCGGCGGCGTCCGCCGCTTCCAGCCATGCAAGGCGATCGGCGATGTCGAGCTGGATAGCCAGCGGCTTGGCGCCGTCGCGCTCCAGTTCGGCCACCGCCTCGTCGAGGTGGTCCTGGCGCAGGTCGGCGATCACGACATTCATCCCGGCGCGCGCAAAGACTTTCGCCAGCGCCAGCCCGATGCCGGCCCCGCCGCCGGTGATGAAGGCGGTTTTCCCAGCGACGTCCTTCACGGCTTCGCCACCATCTGGCTGACGTGGTAGCTGTCCATGTATTCCCGCAGGTGGTAGACCAGTCCGTCGCGGATCTCGATGACCCAGCAGTACTTGTTGTCATACTTTCGCCCGTCGACGAATGTCCCGGTGCCATGGGTCTCGCAGGCGACCAGGTCGCCCTGTGCGATGACGGTCTTGATTTGAACCTTCGGATCACCGGGCTTGAACATTCCGCGTATTGGCGCGAGGAACTTGTCGATGATGTAATCGCGGCCCTTGTGGGTGCCGGCACCGGGAATGCCGGTGACCATGACCTCCCATTTGGCGCGCGCGTGCCACATGGGGCGCAGTTTTTCGAGGTCGCCACTGCTCAGTGTCTTGAAGAACTTCCTTACGATTTTTTCATTTTTCTTTCTGGTGCCCATCAGAGTTTCTCCCCATTTGTGGAGCGATTGTATTCAATTAGTTGGTGGATTACGGCGCGCGTTGCGCGCCTAATCCACCCT
>CAYMXG010000567.1:0-1174 GCA_964394115.1 uncultured Enterobacteriaceae bacterium
GGTTCGCTGCCCGCGAACTGGAAGTCATCCAGGAACACGGCAATCGGCGCGTCCAGCTCCGCAATCTGGTTGACCACTTCCGGCAACATTTCCGTGATGTCACTGAGCGAGGCGTTGTCCAGACGTTGGATGGCGTCGCGGCCAATCTCGGGGCGCACCGTTTGCAGTGCGGCTATGAAGTGGCGTGCGAAGCGCTGTGGCGAGGCGTCTTCATGGTCGAGGGAAAGCCAGCAGCAGCACATGCGGCTGTTCAGGTGCCGGAACCATTGGCCGAGCAGCGTGGTCTTGCCGAAACCCGCCGGCGCGGCCACCAGTGTCAGCCGGCGCAGCGCACGCGCATTCAGCGCGTCGAGCAGCCGCGAACGGGGCACCAGCGCCGCGGTTTCCACCGGCGGGGAAAGCTTGGTGCGGATGATTGCCTGGGATTCCACGGGGCTATTCGCGCAGGAACTCCAGCAATGCGGCGTTGAATGCGTCCGGCCGTTGCACAAAGGCGAAATGGCTGGTGTCCTTGAACAGTGTAAGTCCGGCGCCCGGGATCAGCCCTGCCATCTCGTGGTTGTGTTCCTGGCGGATGGCCTCGTCGTGGTCGCCGTCGGCGATCACCACCGGGACATGGATGCCGGCCAGTTGCTCGTTGGTGTAATTCGGCTGGGTCGCCCACATTTGCGCGATCTGCGCCACGAAGGCCTCGTATTCCGCCGGCGTCGGCGACAGGCGCGCATATTCGTTGCCCATGTTCTGTATGTATTGTTTAAAGACCGGGTTATCCGCCCCATCCGCGCGCGTGCCGGCGACGTTGGTGTTGGCGCCGAAGGCGAATACTTTTGACACCTTGTCGGCGTGATGCATGGCAAGTTCCAGGCCGATGATGCCGCCATCGCTCCAGCCGATGATGGCGGCCTTCCCGATCTTGAGACTGCTCATCAGTGCGGCCACGTCGGAGGCCATCAATGCATAGCCGAAGGGCTGGTCCGAGCGGGTTGAACGGCCGTGGCCGCGGCTGTCTGCCACGACCACCCGGTAGCCTGCGGCGATAAGTGCCGGGATCTGGTAACCCCATATGTCTGAATGGCCAAGCCCGCCGTGCAGCAGGATCACGGTTCCCCACGCCTCGTTTCCACCGCCATAGATCGCGTAATACATGCTGATATCGTTTACGTCGGCGCGACCG
>CAYMXG010000567.1:1184-1591 GCA_964394115.1 uncultured Enterobacteriaceae bacterium
ACTGTTCATCAGCGCGACGACGTCGGTGGCCATCAGCGCATAGCCGAATGGCTTCCCGGAGCGCGTGGTGCGGCCGTGGCCACGGCTGTCCGCCACCACCACCTTGTAGCCCGCGCCGGTCAGCGCGGGGATCTGATAACCCCATATATCTGAATGGCCGAGCCCGCCGTGCAGCAGGATCACTGTTTCCCGCGCAGTGTCGCCACTTCCATAGATGGCGTAGTACATGCTGATATCGTTTACATCGGCATGACCGCTGGTGTTGGCCTCCGGCATCGGCGGAAACGCCGGTAACGTCTGCCAGACTTCTTCGGCCCACGCCGATGCCGTGGTGGCAAGAATCACAACCAGGATGAAGGTGAGGAATTTTTGCATGGCGAGTATCTTTAAATGCGGGTTTCAGTGCA
>CAYMXG010000568.1:0-1584 GCA_964394115.1 uncultured Enterobacteriaceae bacterium
CTGGCCGTCAACCTGGATCAGAAGCAGCCGGACTTCCCGGAGCAGGTGCTGCCGGCCTATTTGCACTCCCTGGGCGTACCATTTCGGATCCTCGAGCAGGATACCTACAGCGTCGTCAAGCGGGTCGTCCCCGAGGGCGACACCATGTGCGGGCTGTGCTCGCGGCTGCGGCGCGGTGCGCTCTACTCCTTCGCGCGCGCGGAGGGCTACAATAAGATCGCCCTTGGTCATCACCGCGATGACATAATGGAAACGCTGTTTCTGAATCTGTTCTACGGCGGCAAACTCAAGGCCATGCCACCCAAATTGCTCAGCGACGACGCCGACAATATCGTCATTCGCCCGTTGTCCTACTGCGCTGAGCAGGACATCAAGGAGTATGCGCGGGTGCGGGAATTCCCCATCATCCCCTGCAACCTGTGTGGTTCGCAGGACAACCTCCAACGCCAGGCCATCAAGCAGATGTTGCGTGACTGGGGCCGAAAGTATCCCGGGCGACTCGACAGCATCTTCGCGGCGCTGCAAAACACGCTGCCTTCGCACTTGCTGGACGCCAACGCCTACGACTTCGCGGGACTGGAACAGTTGCAACGCTGGCAGCCGAAACCCGGTTGACTGCCACGCCCCGTCGAACCCCGTGGAAGAATTCTCACTGGTACAAAAGATCACTCTCGGCGTCGTGCCGGTGGTATTCGCCATCACCGTGCACGAGGTGGCGCATGGATGGGTGGCGAGTCAACTGGGGGATCAGACGGCGCGCCTGCTGGGGCGCTTGACGCTGAACCCGATCAAGCACGTTGATCCTGTTGGTACCGTGATCCTGCCGCTGTTGCTGCTCGTGTTTGGGGGTTTCATATTCGGCTGGGCCAAGCCGGTGCCGGTGGATTGGCGTAATCTGCGCCGGCCGCGCCGTGACATGGCATTGGTGGCTGCGGCCGGGCCTGGCGCCAACCTGGTCATGCTGTTGCTTTGGACCATGTTCGGGCGCTACCTGCTTGCCCAGGAAGCGACATGGGGTAGCGCCGTGGCGCCGTGGTTCTACATGGTCGGCGTCGGCATCACCATCAATATCGCGCTCATCGTGCTGAACCTGCTGCCGCTGCCGCCGCTGGATGGCAGCCGCATCGTCGCTGCCTTGTTGCCGCCGCGGCAGGCGCTGCAGTACAACCGCCTGGAGCGGTGGGGCATCCTGATACTTCTGGGATTGCTTGCCACCGGCATCCTGAACCACATCATGCTGCCGCCGATGCGGTTCATATATCAACTCGTGCAGGAATTTCTGTTGCGCTGAATATCAAGTGGTGCCTCGTATTGCACTTGTCATTCCGACCGAAGGGACGACCACATGGAAGTGGGAGGTAGAGCAACGCCGGGAGCAGTTGCCGAGGAATCTTTTCGAATGGCAAAAGTCCCTCGGTCTCCGCTCCCGGCTCGACTCTACCGGGTACATCCCTGTACCCGTCACTGCGTTTGGGACGCCTGCGGCGGATTCCTCGTCGCTTACGCTCGACAACCAGTTCCCGACGTTTTCTACCTCCTGCATCCATGCAGTCGTCCTCGGAATGACAATGCGAAACACCATCG
>CAYMXG010000569.1:0-1569 GCA_964394115.1 uncultured Enterobacteriaceae bacterium
CGTCAGAACCGGTTGGACCGCAGCTATCATTCCGGTGACACCGGCGACATCGGATTCCTGGTGAAGACGCTGCAGGCGCGTTTCCCCGGCCTGCCCATGGCTGCAGTCGGATTCTCACTCGGTGGAAATGCATTATTGAAATACCTCGGAGAAAGCGGAACCGGCTCCGGGTTCCAGGCCGCCGCCGCGGTTTCCGTCCCCTATGACCTTGCCGCGGGGGCCGCGCGGCTGAATTCCGGATTCTCGCGTGTCTACCAGTGGCATTTACTGCGCCGATTACGGTCCAAAGTCGCGGAGAAATTCCGGGGACGCGAACGGCAGGCCCTGGGCCTGTCTGCCGGCCAACTGCGACAGCTGACTGATTTCTGGAAATTTGATCATGCCGTCACCGCGCGCCTGCATGGCTTCAGGGATGTGCATGACTATTACGCGCGCAGCAGCTCGCGCCAGTACCTGCACGGCATTCGGGTGCCGACCCTGCTCATCCATGCCCGGGACGATCCGTTCATGACGCCTGCGGCCATTCCCGCCGCGGCGGAACTTGCCGACTGCGTGACACTCGAATTATCTGATCAGGGGGGTCATGTGGGCTTTGTATCGGGCAGTCTCCCCTGGCGTCCGCGTTACTGGCTCGAGGAACGCATCCCGGCTTTTCTCAAGACTCAGATAGAATTGGCGTCAGGAAGCGATCCAGGACCATGAATCTCCCATTGCCCTTCAAATCAGCACGCGCCCTTTACGGGGCCCTGGCGGCGGTCTGCATTGGCTTGCTGGGGTTTGGGTATTATTTGCAGTACTTTGCCGGGCAGGAACCCTGCCCGCTCTGCATCTTCCAGCGCATCGCCTATTTTGTCGTCGCCTGCGTGGGCCTGGTGGGCGCCATCCATGCACCGAAGGGTGCCTGTCGCCTGGGTTACTCCGGCGCCATACTGCTCAGCGCCCTGGTTGGACTGGCCATCGCCGGCCGGCAGGTGTGGTTACAGCATCTGCCCGCGGATAAGGTCCCTGAATGCGGTCCCGGGCTGGATTACATGCTGGAAGTATTCCCGCTTGGGGACGCCCTGCGCATGGTGTTCGCCGGATCCGGGGAATGCGCGGAGGTGACCTGGACGTTTCTGTCCCTGAGTATTGCCGAGTGGAGCCTCATATGTTTTCTGATGATTGCCGCGGTGGCCATGCTCCACGGCTGGAACAGCCTGCCGCGGCGAGTTAAGGGAGAAACTGCATGAGATATCCGATGCCGGGACTTTTGCTGGCAGCGTTGTGCTGCGTGGGTTCGCTGATTTCAATTCCATCCACCGCCGCTGTCGTGAACCACACCCATGGCGTGCTCGGCGCCACGGATACCCTGATGCTGGTTATCGATGGCCTGGATGAGGAAATGGCGGCCCATGGGTTGAGCCGCATTAAGGTGGAGCAGGAAATTTCCAGCCGCCTGCAGGCTGCCGGCGTGCAGGTCGTACCTGAAGGCGAACTCGCGGCGGCGAAGAATGCCGGGGTACTGACACTGCGGGTACGCCTGATGCGCGCGCCCTATTTTTTCTTTCTGTACAACATCAACCTGACCCT
>CAYMXG010000570.1:0-1568 GCA_964394115.1 uncultured Enterobacteriaceae bacterium
CGCAGCGCCTGCAGGCGGAATCCGTGTCCGGCGACGTCGAAGTGGAAAACGCCGGGATGCTGCAGCGACTGGATGCGTCCACCGTGTCCGGCAATCTGCTCATTCGCACGGCGCTCGCACCGGAGGCCGAGGCGGACCTGGAGAGCGTCAGCGGCAACGTGGATTTGTTGCTGCGCGGCGAACTGAATGTGCGCTTCAACCTGGAGACCGGGCCGGGTGGGGATATCGAGAACGAATTGTCTGATCTGCAGCCCGAACGGGAGCGCTACACCGGCGCGGAGAGCCTGGAACTGCGTGTGGGCCAGGGCGGCGCGGATGTGGATGCGTCGGTGATCAGCGGGACGATTACCATCAAGCGGCAGTAATTATTTCCATAGGTATTTCAGAAGGTTAGCGCGATTTGGTTGCAGTGCACCATTCCGTGCATTGATTTTTGTGCAGTGCAGCGAGAGACTCGTCGACCTACCTTTGATGAAGAGTGGGACCATGAGCACGGAGCCCAAGGAAGTTGGCAAGTCCTCGACCCTCGCGCTGACAGTGCTGGCGCTGGGCATCGTGTACGGGGACATCGGTACCAGCCCGCTTTACGCCGTCAAGGAAACCTTCTCTCCCGGTCACGGCATTCCCCTCGAACCTGCCAGCATACTCGGCGGCTGCTCCACCATCTTCTGGGCGCTGATGATCGTCGTGTCGCTGAAGTACGTGACGCTGATCATGCGCGCCGACAATCGTGGCGAAGGCGGCATCATGGCATTGCTGGCGCTGGTCTCGACATCGGTTGGGCAGCAGCCGGCGTTGCGGAACGTGATTGTCGTCTGCGGGTTGTTCGGCGCCGCGCTGTTTTACGGTGACGCGGTGCTTACCCCTGCCATCTCGGTGCTGTCGGCGGTGGAAGGACTGGAAGTGGGCACCGCTGCCCTCAAGCCATACGTCATCCCGATCTCTGTCGCGGTACTGATCGCACTGTTTGCGTTCCAGCGTTTCGGTACGGCGACCGTCGGCATGTTGTTCGGCCCGATATGCGCGCTCTGGTTTCTGGCCCTGGGGTCCGTCGGCATCAGCAACATCCTGCGCAACCCGTCCATACTCAAGGCCCTGGATCCGCGACACGCGCTTGGATTCGCCACCGGCCACGGCATGGCGTCTTTCATAGTGTTGGGGTCCGTGCTGCTCGCCTTTACCGGCGCGGAGGCCCTGTACGCCGATATGGGCCACTTCGGACGACGCGCCATCCGCATTGCTTGGTTTGGTCTGGTCGCTCCGGCGCTGGTGCTGAATTACTTCGGCCAGGGGGCGTTATTGCTTGCGGATCCGGCTGCTGTGCGCAATCCGTTTTACCTGGCATTTCCGGAGTGGGCCCTGTATCCGATGGTGGGGCTGGCCACCGTGGCGACGGTGATTGCGTCGCAAGCCACCATCTCCGGCGCCTATTCCATCACGCGCCAGGCGATCCAGCTGGGCATGTTGCCGCGCATGAGCATCGTGCAGACTTCGGCGCGGGAATACGGGCAGATCTACATGCCGGGCGTGAACTGGATGTTGCTGGCGGCGGTGCTGGCGGCCGTGGC
>CAYMXG010000571.1:0-1564 GCA_964394115.1 uncultured Enterobacteriaceae bacterium
CGCGCGGCTTCTGGGAGTCGCGGGCCGTGGTGCTGACCCATGAGGAACTTTTGCGCGAGCAATCCTCGTTCTGGCACGACATTCTGCCTGTCCCCGGAGAATGGTTTGCCAGTCCGGAGGCGCGCAGATTTGAAGACCAGCTGGTGGACAATCTGCAGCGGGATTTCGGCGCTGCGTCCCTTGCCGTAATCAAGGACCCGCGCATGTGCCGCCTGATGCCGCTCTGGAGGCGGGTGCTGGACCGGGCCGGGCTGGAGCCCACCGTCATCATCACGTTGCGCGATGCCATCGAGACGGCAGCGTCCCTGCAGCGGCGCAACGGATTCCCGATGGAAAAAGGCCTGCTGCTCTGGCTTGCTCACATGCAGGCCGCGGAGTCCGGGACACGGGGAATGCGCCGGGTCTTCGTTTCCTATGACGACTTGTTGCGCGACTGGCGCGGTGTCGTGAACCGGATCGGGGGACGTGCCGGTGTGCAATTTGACATGGCGACTGCGGCAGCCGAGGTCACGGAATTTCTGTCCGCCGACTTGAGGCATGCGCCGCCGTCCGGCCTGCAATTGGGGCAATTCGGTGCAGCCGGCGCCTGGGTGCGCACGCTGACTGATGAGTTCAGGCGGGCATGTTCCGGCACTGACGCCGATCTCGACACCGGGGCGCTGGACCGCGCGTACGGGGAGTTTGCAGCACTGGTCAATATCATCAGGCCGGTGGAAAGCTTCAATCGCCGCGCCCTGGCGGAGCTGGCGCCGCGGGTGGCCGGGTTGTCAAACCAGGTCAAGGGACTCAATGAACAGGTGGCTGCGTACCAGAAAGAGACGGCCCGGTTGCAGGGAATGGAGCTCCGCGTTGCAGCAATGGAAGCCACGATGTCCTGGCGCATCACGGCGCCTTTGCGTTTTCTGAAACTGAAGTTGTGGTTGGCGAAAAAGAGCGCCCGCCGTGCGTTGCGGCTGCTGGCGTTCTCGCTGTTGCGTGGCCTGCGCATGGGTTACCGGCACCTGCCGGTGCCCGTGGCGTGGAAAGAATCGGCGCGGGCGGCGTTGGCAGCCCGGATCCCGCGCCTTTTCTCGCTGTTGCAGCACGGTTGGCGCGCCTGGGATGGCGAAACCTATCCGGTGCTGGAATCGGCGTTCCGCATTGACCTTCCGGGAACGGCGCTGGTAGAGGCGGGCGACTTCGCGTTGCCGCCATGCCTCGATCCGGCGATCTCCATCATCATCCCGGTCTTCAACAATCTCGATTTCACGCTTGCCTGCCTGCAGTCCGTGGCAAGGCAGCAGGCGCCGGTTGAATTTGAGGTCATCGTCATTGACGATTATTCCAGTGACCGGACAGCCGATGTGTTACCTGCAATCCCCGGGCTGCGCTATCTTCGCAACGACCGGAACCTGGGATTCATCCGCTCCTGCAATCGCGCCGCCGCCGAGGCGCGCGGGCGGTTTCTCGCGATCCTTAATAATGACACCTATGTCCAGCCGGGCTGGCTCGCCGAGTTGTATCAGACCATGCTGATGGAGAAACGGGCGGGTCTGATTGGCTCGCAATTGTTGTATCCGGATGG
>CAYMXG010000572.1:0-1563 GCA_964394115.1 uncultured Enterobacteriaceae bacterium
AGGGATTTCTGACTTGTGCACCGCGCAACTGCGCGGCGAATTCGGGGGTGCTTAAACTGGTTTGGGGCCGGCGCCGTGGTCGTTACCCCACCCACTTCCGCGCGTTGTGAAACAGCCCCATCCACGGGCTTTCCTCGCGCTTCCATTCCCGTGGCAGCCACGAGAACTGCTTGCTCAGGAACGTCCGTTCCGGGTGCGGCATCACGATGGTGAAGCGTCCGTCGTCCGTCGTGAACCCGGTGCAGCCGCCGGGTGAGCCATTGGGATTCGCCGGGTAGCGTTCGGCCGGCATGCCTCGATTGTCCACGAAGCGCATGACCGGCAGCGCCTGGCCTCTCGCATTGTCATCCTTGTAGTGTGCACGTCCTTCACCATGGGCGGAGGCAATGGGCAGGCGCGCGCCCTGCATGTCGCGGAACAGGATCGAGGGTGACGGCAGGATCTCCACCATGGCCAGCCGTGCCTCGAACTGCTCAGAGCGGTTGCGCAGGAACTGCGGCCACTGGGATGCGCCGGGGATCAGGTCGCGCAGGTGCGCCAGCATCTGGCAGCCGTTGCAGATCCCCACGCCAAAAGTGTTCGTGCGCCGAAAGAATTTCGTGAATTCTTCCAGCAGCACCGGGTTGTAGAGAATCGTCTTGGCCCAGCCGCCGCCGGCGCCGAGCACATCTCCGTAGGAGAAGCCGCCGCCGGCCGCCAGCCCCTGGAAGTCCGCCAGGCTTGCTTCGCCGCACAGGAGGTCGCTCATATGCACATCCACGGCCTCGAATCCGGCACGCGTGAAGGACCCGGCCATTTCCACCTGCCCGTTGACGCCCTGTTCGCGCAGCACCGCCACGCGGGGCCGGGCAAGGTTCACTGCCGGCGCGTGGAATACCGGCGCATCCGGCCAGTGCAGGTGCAGGCCGGGGTCGTCGTTATCCAACAGCCGATCGTAGTATTCCCGTGCGCAGTCCGGGTGATCCCGCAGGGCCTGCATGTGATAGGAGGTACGCGACCAGAGCCGATGCAGTTCCATGATGTCGGCGCTATAAATCGACTGGCCGCCGACGCGCAGTTCGAGCTTTTTCGACGAGTTGATTGTGCCCAGGTCCACCAGTGCGCTTTCCTGCAGGCCCAGCCCGATAAGTGCAGCAATGGCCGCCTGCCCCTGTCCGGGGCGGAGTTGCAGCATCGCGCCGGGTTCTTCATTGAAAAGGAATGGCAACACGTCCGCCGCCGGGCAGGGAAGTTCGAGTGTCACGCCGCAACGTCCGGCAAAGGCCATCTCGCAGGCGGTGACCAGCAGTCCACCATCGGAACGATCGTGGTAGGCCAGCAGCAGGTCCGTCTGATTCAGCAATTGCATGCCCTGGAAGAACGCAGCCAGTTTTCCGGCGTCGTCCAGATCGGCGCTGGGCCCGCCGGCCAGCCGGAATACCTGCGCCAGCGCAGAGGCACCGACGCGGTTGCGGCCGTTCCCCAGATCCACCAGCAGCAGGCGGCTGCCTGCGACGGGTTGCAACTGCGGTGTCAGTACCCGGCGCGTGTCCGCCACCGGCGCAAACGCGGTGATGTTCACGG
>CAYMXG010000573.1:0-1069 GCA_964394115.1 uncultured Enterobacteriaceae bacterium
CCGGCGAAAAGCCCAATGAACTGTACCGGCCGCTGGCAGTGTCCCAGGGCCGGGAACCGTACCCGGCGTACATCGGTCTCGGCTATTCGCTGCGCGGGCACACCATCTTCCCCAACCTGCTCGGCACGCTGACCTCCCCGGAGACCTTCGGCAACTACGGTTTCGGCAGCTCGCTGTATTGGATTGACCCGGTGCTCGACATGACGTTTGTCTGCCTGACCACCGGTGTCATGGAGCGGGGCGCGAATTTCGATCGCTTCCAGAAGCTCTCCGATCTCGCCGCGTCGTCGGCGATTTGAGTGCTCGGGGATCGTGGGAAAAATATGGTGGATTACGGCGCTGCGCGCCTAATCCACCGTCAAAGTGCCTCCGATGCCACAAGAATTTGACTATGTGATCGTCGGCGCCGGCACGGCGGGCTGTGTGCTTGCGAACCGGTTGTCCGAGAACCCGGATCATCGCGTCTGCCTCATCGAGGCCGGGCCGCCGGACCGGAGCCCGCTAATCCACATTCCCGCGCTCGTAGCGTTCCTGATCAACCACAAGGAACTCGGCTGGGGCTACAAGACGGTGCCGCAGCCGCACCTGAACAGCCGCAGCCTCCTGGTACCGCGCGGCCGCGTGCTCGGCGGCTGCAGCTCCACCAACGGCATGGTCTATTACCGCGGCCACCCTAAGGACTTCGACGATTGGGCCGCGGGCGGCAACCCGGGCTGGAGTTTTAGGGAGGTACTGCCGTACTTCATCCGCTCCGAAAATAACGACACCTTCAAGGATCCCCACTGGCATGGCGTCGGCGGACCCATGACCGTGTCGAGCATCGTGGATCCGAACCCGATGAACGCGGTGTTCCTGGAGGCCACGGCGCAGACGGGATACCCGCGCTGTGAGGATTTCAATGGCTGCATGGACCCGGTGGGATTCAACACGCGCCAGGGCAACATCAAGAACGGTCGGCGCGAGTCCGGTGTGACGGCGTTTCTGAAGCCGATCAGGGGCCGCGGCAATCTCGAAATCATCACCAACGCGCTGGTGACGCGGGTGCTGATTGCAGACCGGCGCGCCACTG
>CAYMXG010000573.1:1079-1563 GCA_964394115.1 uncultured Enterobacteriaceae bacterium
CCTGGCGGCAGGCACGATTGGGTCGCCGCAAATCCTGATGCTCTCGGGTGTCGGTGACGGCGGGGAATTGCAAAAGCTCGGCATAGCAAGGCAGCACGACCTGCCGGCCGTGGGCCGGAATTATCATGACCATCCCGCCGTCGGCATCCTGTACAAGACTGACGTGCCGGAGTCCTACGGCCTGTCCTGGCGCGCGACGCCGCGGAACGCGGCCGCGTTGTTCAGGTATCTGCTGCTGCGGCGCGGGCCGCTGGCCTCGAACCTGTTCGAGTCCACAGGGTTCCTGCGCTCGACGGAGGGACTGGACCGGCCGGACGTGCAACTCGTGTTCCAGCCGGCGCGGCGCAATACCAGGCCGTTTCCTTTGCCGCTACAACATGGTTACGCGATGAATCCGCTGGTGTTGTACCCGAAGAGCCGCGGGCGCGTGACGCTGGCGGGCCCCGATCCCCATGCGAAGCCGCTCATCGATCCGAACCTCCTG
>CAYMXG010000574.1:0-1560 GCA_964394115.1 uncultured Enterobacteriaceae bacterium
CACTGGATTCCGGGTCGCGCCTGCTGCGCAGGCTTTGCCCGGAATGACGACGCTACTGTTACAGCGGAATTGCGCAACCTATCAGTGGGACACCACACTAGATACGGCGCCAGCCGGCGGCGGTCTCCTCGCACTGACCGTCTTCGCGCAGTTTGATGAGTTCAGCCAGCAACGATCGGGCCGCAAGCGGAAACATCTCCGGCGGCGTGGTGGTGTAAATGCCGGGTACCAGTGCTTCCACGGTCCGGGCTGAGTCCGACAGCGCAGCGAGCGCCTGCTCCTCGCGCATGCGCCGATGGTCAAGATACTCGCGGATAAGGACATGCCCATCGCGGTGCGCCAGCCCATGCGCGGGGACCAGGGTCTTGATGGGCACGCCCAACAACCGGCGCAGGCTGTCCAGGTACGTGCGCATGTGCCCCTCGGGCGGATCAATCAGGATGGTGGAAATGGTGGACAGCATGTCTCCGACCACGGCGGCGTGATAACGGCTGTCGATAAAGCACAGGTGATCCACGGCATGCCCGGGCGTGTGAATCACATCAAGATGCCAGGCAGGCGAGCCGTCTGGGGCCGTCCCCAGTTCAATGCGATCGCCATCCTGCAAGGGCGCGCCGCGCAGATAGTCTCCGGGCACCCTGGCGTAGGTCAGCGCGTGGGCCCGCACTTCCAGCCCGTAGCGCCGGCTGACGGCATTCACGGCGCCCACGTGGTCGACATGATGATGAGTCAGCAGGATCGCCTGGAAGCGTGCGCCCTCGGCCTGCATCTTGTCCATTTGATGGAACAGGCGTGCCTGTTCGGCGGGTTCCGGCGTGGCGGGATCGATCACATACAACGTTTCATGTCCCGCAATGACGGTGTTGGTCGTCGTCGCCGGCGGCAGCGTGGGCGTGCGCAATGGCGCAACAAACATGCCGGGGGAGAACCAGGCCGGATGTACGCCGATGGTTTCAAACGTTGCCGCGGTCGCCGCCGCCTGTGCAGAAAACTGTTCCCGCCCGTGCCGCGCCATTTCCCGCAATAAAAACAGCACCGGCGGCGCGATCTCCATGGCGCCGCGTTCCCAGGCGCGGACGGCGTCGGCGGGATCAAAGAAACCGAACTCAACCAGTTCACTGCCGGCCAGCGTGGGTTCCACGCCGGAAGGGATATCCGTCAGGAAAAACCGGGTCGCAAAGCGCACCGGGTAGAACGGCGGCGTGGTAATGCGGCAGACCGGTTGCAGATCTTCGCAAACAAGGCAGGTTTCCTCGCGTAACTCCCGGATTGCGCACCGGTGCAACACTTGTTGCTCAGAATCCTCCGGCGAGTGGCGATCCACGTCGGCGACATTACCGCCGGGAAACACCCAGTAGCCGCCGAAGAAGCGCATCTCCGGTGCGCGCCGGACCAGCAATACTTTGACGATGTCGCCCTGTGTGCGAGTGACGATTACGGAGGCGGCGAGTTTAATGGTAGCCAAGAAAGTCGTATCTCGTAATTCGGGTTTTGTGAAAGACTTCCGGATTCTACTCTTACTCACTATTCGGCCATACTCGGACTATGAGATTTGAGATA
>CAYMXG010000575.1:0-1558 GCA_964394115.1 uncultured Enterobacteriaceae bacterium
TGGCGGTCATCATCGCCGTGCGCTACTCCCGCAGCCGGAATCGGGGTGCGGCGCCGGCCTTGTCTGACACCGAGCAAGCACGGCTGCAGGAGTTATTGCGGTCACCCGCGGACGGGACAATGCAATGACACTGTTTGCCGCGCTGGCCGCAGGCCTGATGGTTCTCGCGTTGCTGCCAGTGGTGTTGGCGCTGCGCAGGCATCGAACCAGGGAGGAAGCCGATCAGCGCCTGAAAGCTTACCGGGCCAGGCTCGGCGAGATAGACGCCGAAGCACGGGACGGGGTTATCGCCGTGGAACAGGCCGGATCCGCGCGGCGCGAGATCGAGCGCGAGATGCTGCAGCACGTGGGCGGCGGCCCGCGCGCAGCCGACGCGCCAGCGTCACGGCGATCCACCACGGCGATTGTCATTGTGCTGTTCGTCGGCGTCAGCGCCCTGGGCTTGTATTTGTACAACGGCCGCCCGGATCTGATCGGTGTCGATACGCAGGCGGCGGTGCAGCCGGATGTGGAAGAGATGGTGGCGAAGATCGCCGCGCACCTGAAGCAGAACCCGGAAGACCAGCGCGGATGGGAGATGCTCGGCCGCGCGCTGATGGCGCTGGGCCGTTACCCGGAGGCCGTCGGCGCCTTCGAACGGCTTTACGCCCTGACCGGAGATAACGCCAACTCACTGGTCCGTTATGCGGACGCATTAGCCATGTCAGCGGGTGGAAAGTTGGGCGGCAAACCCACTGACTTGATCAACCAGGCATTGGCGCTGGAACCAAATCATCGCACCGCGCTCTGGCTCGCGGGCATGGCCGCCATGGAACGGGATGAACCCGATTCGGCCATTGCCTACTGGCAGACGCTGCTACCGTTGCTGGAGGATGAGAACACAAAGTCCGAAGTGGCGCGCTTGATTGAACAGGCCGGCGGCTCATCGGCCGCCGCTGGTACGGCAGCAGCCTCCGGAATTACCGTGAAGGTCGAGATCGCGCCGGCGTTGGCTGCGGATATTCCCGCCGACGCGACCGTGTTCATCACCGCCCGCGCACCCGACGGCCCGCCGATGCCGCTGGCAGTGATCAAAAAGTCAGCCAAAGAACTGCCCTTCGAAGTCGTGCTGGATGACACGCTGGCGATGTCACCGCAGCATCGCCTGTCGCAGCACGACTCGGTGGATCTCACCGCGCGCATTTCCCGTTCCGGCCGCGCCGAACGGGAAAGCGGGGATCTCATTGGCGAGGTCAGGGAAGTGCCGGTCAACGAGACCGCTCCACGGACTTTGACCATCGACACGACTGTGCCTTGAGTTGGACTGATGCCGGACTTGAGTTATTCAAGTTAACGTGCGATCAGGGGTCAGGGCTTAAGCTCTGACCCCATTAACCTAGGTCCGCTAACTCAAGTCCGGCACCGCTGATATTTCGATTAGAATTGGCCATGGCTGACAAATTTCCCGCCCGCTTTCCCGCCACCCGCCTGCGCCGCATGCGCGCCGATGAATTCAGCCGGCGCCTGATGCGGGAGAACCGCTTGACCGTGGATAACCTCATCTGGCCGGTGTTCATCG
>CAYMXG010000576.1:0-1554 GCA_964394115.1 uncultured Enterobacteriaceae bacterium
GTGCGCAATTCGTGCACATCCAGCACCTCCGGGTGCCGGCGGCAGACGGCGATGATGCGGTCTCGATCCACGTCGGGCAATTCCCGATCCATCAACTGGTGCAGCGACAGGTTGGCGATCTGCGCTGCCGACCAGATTATGTAACCGGCGATTGTCAGCGCGAACAACGGATCCGCCGACGGCAGATTGAACTTTGAGCTGAGCACCAATGCGAGGATGACGCTCAGGTTGAGCACAATGTCGCTGGCATAGTGCAGGGAATCCGCCTTGATGGCCATGGACTGGGTTCGGCGCACGACATGCTTCTGGTACAGCACCAGCAACAGGGTCAGGACCAGGGATACCAGCATGACGGCGATGCCAATATGGCCATGACTGATGGTGACCGGGTTAATCAGCCGATTGATGGACTCAAACACCAGGAATACCGCGGAACCCGCAATGAACGCCGCCTGCCCCAGCCCCGCCAGGGGTTCGGCCTTGCCATGGCCAAACCGGTGCTCGCGATCCGCGGGCACCAGCGCGTGGCGCACGGCAAAAAAGTTGATCAGAGACGCCAGGGAATCCAGCAGGGAATCCACCAGGCTGGAAAGCAACGCCACGGACCCGGTGGCGAAATACGCCGCCACCTTGATGCAGATCAGCGTGAATGCGACCACCACGGACGCCACCGTGGCGCGCCTGAGCAACGACGCGGTCTCTGATTCCGGTCCGTTTGCCCTGACGGCGCTGGCAGCCAGGACTGGTTCAGGAATTGGCGGCATATCACCCATTTGCGGATACCTTGCTGGAGCAGCGCACACTCTAAGTAAGTACAGTGGAATCCGCCACCGGGCACGGTCGTAATACTGATAAAATTAATCGGACGACCCCCATTCCTGTTCCAGAGACCCATGCCATGGCCTTTGATTTCGATCTGTTTGTCATCGGCGCCGGCTCCGGCGGCGTGCGCGCAGCACGCATGTCCGCCGGGTTTGGCGCCCGCGTCGCCATTGCCGAGGACCGTTATCTGGGCGGTACTTGTGTCAATGTCGGCTGCATACCGAAAAAATTGTTTGTCTATGCCTCGCACTTTGCCGAGGATTTTGCTGACGCCCGTGGTTTCGGCTGGGAGCTTTCGTTGGCAGAGTTCCACTGGCCGCGCCTGAGGGCGAACAAGGACAGGGAGATTGCCCGGCTGAATGGCGTATACGACCGGCTGCTGAGTGAGAGCGGCGCACAACTGATCAGCGGCCGCGCCAGGCTGCTGGATGCGCACACAGTTCAGGTGGGTGAGAAGCGCTATTCCTGCGAACGAACCCTGATAGCCACCGGCGGCTGGCCCAATGTCCCCGCCGTGCCGGGCCGCGAACACGTCATCACCTCCAACGAGGTGTTTCACCTTGAAAGCCTGCCAAGGCGCGCAGTGGTTGTCGGAGGAGGATACGTTGCCGTGGAATTCGCCGGGATATTCCACGGCCTGGGCGTGCACACGACACAGTTGTATCGCGGCAACCTGTACCTGCGCGGATTTGACCAGGAGTGCCGCGAATTCCTCGCCACTGAAATGCGCAA
>CAYMXG010000577.1:0-1536 GCA_964394115.1 uncultured Enterobacteriaceae bacterium
GCCGCGATATCCCTGGCGCCGATGGCGGCCGGGTGTTCATTCTTCGGCGGACGCTCGTATCTCTTGAAGCGGTCCTGTTCGACGATCTTCACGTAAATCCCCGGCCCCTGCCATACGACGATGTCCTCCTCGTCCCCGAAGACCTTGAGCGGCTTGAGCCAGTCGACGGCCCGCACCGGTCCGCCGGCGAACAGCAGGCAGTATCCGACCAGCAGGCAAAGCACAGGGTGCCGCACCGGGGTCCGGCTCAAGCTCGGTTTGATGACGGTGCTGACCATTTACTAGCCGCTCAGTTTTTCTTTGCGAACACCGGCGGCCAGAGCAGGAAACCGATCTCGTTGGCGCGCGCCGTGTTTATCGGTTCGTCGGGAAACGAATCGAGCATGAGTTCGCACTTGCGCGTGAGGCCTTCCTTGAACTCGCGGTGCGTGAAGATGTAGAGATCGTTGCGGCGGATGCCGGCCAGTACTCGATCGCCGCATTCCTCGTGGCTCATCCAGTTGGTGGAATTGGGCCGCTGCTGCAACTGCTTCTCCATCTCCAGGTAACCGCTGTCCTTGTACTTCTCGGGCCGCAACTTGCCGGTCTCGCGGATGTTGGTCTGCACCGGGCCCGGGCAGAATGCGGACACGCCGATGTTGTCGGCCTCGAGCTCGGCGCGCATGGCCTCCGACATGCCGACCAGCCCGGCCTTGGCCAGCGAGTAGATAGGAGAGGGGGCAATGGGCAGCAGGCCGGTCATCGAAGAGGTGCTGCAGATATGACCGCCTTCGCCGTGCTTCAGGATGCGCGGCAGGAAGGTCTGGATGCCATTGACCACGCCGCCGATCAGAACATCGAGTCCCCAGTCCCAGTCGTCGAATTTTGTCAGCTTGATCGGGCCGATGACGCCGACGCCGGCGTTGTTGACCAGCAGGTGGATTTTGCCGAATACGCGTTCGGTCTCGTCCGCGGCGCGCTCGAAGGCCGCGCGGTCCGTCACATCGAGCCGGATGCCGTGGGCGGAAGCGGCCTGGCCCTTGTCATTGAAGAACTTGAGCGCCTCGTCCAGGTGATCCTGACGGATGTCAGCCATCACCACCTTCATGCCGGCATTCACGCACGCCTTGGCGATGCCGAGGCCGATGCCGCTGGCGCCGCCGGTGATGAACGCGACCTTGCCCTTCACTTCCTGCATGACTTGCCCCCGTATTTTTGCTGTGCGACCGGATTTTTCCGGCCATCATTGGCCAGGGCGCATCCTATCGAGCTTTGCGTAATTGCTGAACAAAGAATTTGTAGGGTGGTTTAGGCGCGCGCCGCTCCGGACATCCTGTCCCCGGCTCTGGCTCCTGCTTCGCTCTAACGCCTGCATCCATGCAGGCGTCACGCGGCATACCCCACATCCATGTGGGTAAGCGCCGTAACCCACCCTACGATTATTCAGCGTAAATGCAAGTCTCAGCAAGTTGCGGTTGTCGCCGTTGCAATGCCGCGGGCTTAGCCGCGCGCCACGATTTCGCCGTAAGGTTTCATCCCCTTCCAGAATATATAGAC
>CAYMXG010000578.1:0-1535 GCA_964394115.1 uncultured Enterobacteriaceae bacterium
TTGAGTTTCATGGTGCAGGAACCCAGCGGGATCATGGCCCGGTCCAGCGCGATGTCGCGGCGGGCAAGCCAGCGCATGTAACGCATCATTTCGGTTTCACTGTGGTACATCGAGAACACCGGGTGCGCGAGGATGCTCCCCTGCCGCTGCAATGCGGCGGGGATGCACTCTTCAACTTCCGCATCCAGGCCCGGAATGTCGATGGCCTCCCTGCCCTTTGGCGCGAACACTCCCCATAACAGGCTCAGTTCTTTCCGGCGCGTGGTCTCGTCGAAACTGACGCCGAGATGATCGGCATCGAATACGCGCAGATTGATGCGCGCCGCGCGGGCCTTCGCCGCCAACCGTCGTGCGCGGCTCGGAACCCGGACTTTGATGGTGTCGAAGAAGACATCGCTGACCACCTCATAGCCGGCACGGCGCAACGCGAGCACCAGGATCTGCATCAGCCGATGTGTGCGGGCGGCGATGAGACGCAACTCCCGCGGGCCGTGATAGATGGCATAAAAACCGGCGATCACCGCCAGCAGCACCTGCGACGTGCAGATGTTGCTGGTGGCCTTCTCGCGCCGGATGTGTTGCTCGCGGGTTTGCAGCGCCATGCGCAGGGCCACGTCGCCGTGGCCGTCCTTCGACACGCCGATCACCCGGCCCGGCATTTGCCGGACGAATGCGGCGCGCGTGGCGAAAAATGCCGCATGCGGGCCGCCATAGCCCATGGGCACGCCAAAGCGCTGCGCACTGCCGAGTACAATATCCGCATCCATCACCCCCGGTGGACGCAACAGCATCAGCGCGAGCAGATCCGTGGCCACGGCCACCAGCGCGCCATGCCGGTGCAGCGCCGTGATTTGCGGTTCCAGGTTGCGCACCTGTCCGCTCGAACCCGGGTACTGCAACAATGCGCCGAATACGTCCGCGGTCTCCATGTCTGCAGCCGGATCGCCGACCACGACCTCGAAACCGAAATAACGGGCGCGGGTCCGCACCACTGCGAGCGTCTGCGGGTGGCAATCGGCATCCACGAGAAACCGTTGCGACGGCGACTTGCTCAGACGCCTGGCCATGGCCATGGCCTCGGCCGCCGCGGTGGCCTCATCCAGCATCGACGCGTTGGCGATTTCCATGCCGGTGAGATCCGAGACCATTTCCTGGAAATTCAGCAATGCTTCGAGCCGGCCCTGGCTGATTTCCGCCTGATAGGGTGTGTACGCCGTGTACCAGCCCGGGTTCTCCAGAACGTTGCGCTTTATGACCGCCGGCATGATGGTGCCGTAGTAACCCATGCCGATCATCGATATGAACACGCGGTTGCGCTCACGCAGGCCGCGCAGGTGCGTGATTACCGCGCGCTCGCTGATGGTCTCGGTAAGCTGCAGCGGCTCGCGCGACAGGATACTGTCGGGGACGACGGCCTTGATCATGTCATCGAGACTGGTGAGTCCCAGTTCCCGGACCATGTCATCGATCTGCTGGGCATCCGGACCGATATGGCGGCGAATGAAATCGCCGCGCATTTCCAGTTCTTCGAGCGC
>CAYMXG010000579.1:0-1531 GCA_964394115.1 uncultured Enterobacteriaceae bacterium
ATTGGGATAGCGCTGCAGCACCATGTCATGGGCGCCGGCCTGGTCCGCGCAACAATCCTCCACGATGGCGACCAGGTATCCGCGCTGCGCGGCGGACGCGCCGGTAAGCAGCACGCACACGGCGGTGACCAGCCCGGCAACCAGCACATAGCGCTTGCCGTTACTCCGCAACCAGGCATCCACTTCCGGATTGCAGAAGCTGTCGTAGCTGTGTTTATACAATACCGGCTCGCCGGGCAATTCACGCGCGCAGGGCATCACCTGTTCACCGGGCGTGCCCTGGATGCACGGCAGTGAACCCAGCAACTTGTAGCGTGCCATCCAGTCGGATCCGTCCGGCTTGAAGCACGCGCGAATGTGCAACACGTCCAGCTCTTCCGCCCGGCAAATACGCAACACACGTTCAACGCTGTCCTTGAAGTGGGGAAACTTATCTTCCATGCCGGCCGGCCAGAAATCCTCCTGCACGTCGATGAGCAGCAGGGCATAGGGACTCCAGTCGCCCTGGCTCATGAAAGTTCTCCGGACGGGTGCAAGGCGAGGTCCGCCAAATCACTGATACTTTCGCCGGTGAGGCGAAAAGTGGTCCATTGATCCAGGGGCATCGCACCAAGGGATTGGTAGAAACCGATCGCCGGCTGATTCCAGTCCAGGACCGACCATTCGACGCGTCCGCACTTGCGCTCCCGTGCCAGTTGCGCGATCTGTGCCAGCAATGCACGCCCGATTCCCCGGCCGCGGAATTGCTGCCGCACAAACAGGTCCTCGAGGTAAATACCGGGGCGGGCGAGAAACGTGGAATAGTTGTGGAAAAACAATGCAAACCCGGCCGCTTGCCCGTCCGTCTCGGCAATGAGCACTTCGGCCGTGGCGCCGGGGCCAAATATTGTATCGCGCAAAAGCTCTTCTGTGGCGGTGACTTCTCCGGCCAGCTTCTCAAAGTCGGCCAGCTCACGGATAAAGGTCAGGATGAGGGCTGCATCGACGCCGGTGGCCGTTCGAATCCGTGTGGTCACTTGCGTTGCGCGACCGGCGCGACGCCGGTCCTCGCCGCCGCCTCCCAGTCAATCACCCACGGGTCCGAACGGGCCGCGGCGATCCATTCGGCTGTATCCTTCTGCGCGCGCACGGCAGCCACGTACCTTTGCGCGACGGCATGCAACTGCACGCCGTTACTATGGACGCGCATCACCACCGGGGCATACATGCAGTCGGCAGCGGACCAGGCGCCAAACAGGAATTCACCCCCGGCTCCGAAGCGCGTGCGGCAATCGGTCCAAATCTGCTCAATGCGCTTCAAATTCGACTGTACCTCCGGAGATTGGATGACCCCGCGCCGGCTGGAATGGATGTCCATGGGCATGGCCCGGCGCAGATCCGCAAACCCGGAATGCATTTCGGCGCAGATGCTCCGGGCATGGGCGCGTTGCAAGGGGTCGCGCGGCCAGATGCCGGCCTGGGGGAACAGCTCATGCAGGTATTCGGCGATAGCCAATGAATCCCAGGTCACGACCTTGCCATGGTGCAGGCA
>CAYMXG010000580.1:0-1529 GCA_964394115.1 uncultured Enterobacteriaceae bacterium
ATCAGTACCTCCCGGCCGAAGTGCAGGTCACCGACAATCTGCCCATCAGCGACGCGGACCGGAAGAAGTTGTATCAGACCAATGCGGAACAGGTATTCAAGCTGTAGGGGACGAAATTAAAGGCGCGCCCCGGACACGTGCACCGGTCAAGGCAACTGTTCCGCCGGCACCCAGTTACCATGCACCTGCGGGCGCAGGCGGATGGGAAGCCTGACGCGGCACAGCGGTCCCTGTTCCGGGTATTCCGCCTCAAGCACCAGCACCTCGGAAAGATTTTCGCCGTGCAGCTCGGCGGCCAGCACCAGGTAGCCTTCATGTCCCGGCTGCCGTGACGGCACGTGGATCGCCTCTTCGAATGTCGCACCGGGCTGGTGGTAGTCGCGCAATTTGCCCGAACCGGGTTCTATTCTCGACACCGTGTTGAACCCGGCGCCCACCGGTCCCGCGAGCAGCGGCGGACCATTGGCTGGATCGTAGCGCTCGTACCAGGCAACCGCGCAATTGCGCATGTGATCCCGGTCCGCGACCCGCGGCATGTCCCCCGGTGGACCCAGTACGATCTCCTCGTATCCGTCGCCCGGTTTCGACAGGTCGAAGGTCCAGCGCACCAGGCCGCCGAACGACTCATGCGGCAGCACGTGAATACCAGAGGCCTCCTGAATGAACGGGAACACATTGACGCCGCTGACGCAGTGATCCATGTGCACCTTGCTGCCCTCGGTGAACGCGTTCATGCAGTGAAAGGACATGCGCGCCTCGCCCCGGAACCAGCGCATGTCCTTCACGCTGCCGTCGCGCGGCATGATGCCGATAAACGTGCCCTTGCCCGGCTCCCAGATCCAGTGCGCCCCGCCGGCCTGGATGCGCGCCAGATCGGCCGTGGTCGGAAATACCGGGAAGATGACGTGCTCTTTCGTCACGACAAAATCATGCATCAGTGACACGTACGGCACCTGGAACCACTCTTCCCGGATCAGTTCGCCATTGCGATCGGCAACGCAGAACGCCACATCGCGCGTCGCCAGGCCGCCGGCTTCATAGCCGAAAAAGTAGAGTTCCCCAGTTTCCACATCCAGCCGCGGATGGGCGGTCATGGTCTGGCTCTTGAGCCGGCCGTCGTAGTCCCATTCGCCGACCGTCTCCAGCGTGTGCGGATCCACTTCCATGGCGCGGCTGTCCTCCTTGAGACATAGCAGCCGGTCGCCGTGCCATACCGGCGTGGTATTGGCCGCACCGCGGCGATGGCCGCGCACACCGGGTTCATCGGTGAACGGATTGCGGTATCTGCCGTGCAGGGACCGCCGCGCCGCGCGGTCATCCTTGAGCCGCTCCGTCATCACATAGCGGCTGCGGAAATCAACATGGCCGTTTTCGAAGCGGAACAGGCTGATCATGCCGTCGCCGCTAATCTGGGTGTCGTTGCGATCCAACGGCGGAAACTGCGCATCCGGCGTCAGCCGGTACCAGGAACCGTTGACCTCCTCCGGCAGCGCGCCATCGATCTCCAGGTCGAAGACATCGCATTCAAC
>CAYMXG010000581.1:0-1525 GCA_964394115.1 uncultured Enterobacteriaceae bacterium
AGCGTATTGCGCCAGATGCGCCCGTCTTTCATCACCATGCGGATGCGGCGGCGTTCCTGCAGCAACTTGATCTCGGCCAGCGGATCCCCCTCGACCAGGACGACGTCGGCGACGCGTCCGCTGGCGATGGCGCCGAGTTCGGGACGTTCAATGCATTCGGCCGCGCGGCTGGTGGCGGCGACGATCGCCTGCATTGGGGACATGCCCAGCCATTCGACCATGTATTGCAGTTCGACCAGGTTTTCGCCGACCAGCAACCGGTGTGATTGATCAGTGCCAAACGCGATGCGCACGCCGCGCTGCACCGCTTCGCGATAAATGGGGATCTGCGCCTGCATTTTGGCGAAGATCTCCGTGTCCCTGGCATCCTCGTTGGCGAGCTGCTGCGCGTGCCACGCGGCGTCTTTCTTGCGGTGCTCCACCGACTGCGGCACGAGGCCGAGCGTCGGCACCCACCAGGTGTGTTGCCTGACCATCTCATCGATGGCCTGCTCGTCAATGAACCAGCCGTGTTCGATGGAATGCACGCCGGCGGCCAGCGCGGTGCGGATGCCGTCGATACCCTCGGAATGAACCGCGACGCGCTTGTGCCGCATGGCGGCTTCGGTCACCGCGGTGCGCAATTCCTCCAGCGTGTATTGTGGTTCATCCCAGCTGTCGGTGACGGATGTGATCCCGCCGGTGGAGCAGATCTTCACAAAGTCCGCGCCGGCCATCAGCACGTGGCGCACGAGGCGGCGGACCTCATCGGGGCCATCGGCGACCGGTGATGGAAGCCAGGTGCGCTTCTGGATGCGGAGCCCCGCCGGCACCCACGCATCGCCGTGGCCACCGGTCTGCGAAATCATGACGATGCAAATCAACAGGCGCGGCCCGGCCACGATGCCCTCTTCAACCGCCTGCCGGAAGCCGGCATCGGCGCCGCCCATGTCGCGCACGGTGGTCACGCCGCAGGCGAGCGTTTCCTCCAGGATCTGTGTCGAGCGCAACACATTGTAGGTCGGTGTGTTGAGCAGATGGCGACGCACATCGCGCGAGCGATAAGTTGCGTGCACGTGGCAATCAATGAATCCGGGCAAGACCGTGAGTCCCGCAGCATCAATGCGCGTCGCCGCGCGCGGCACGCTGACATTGCTGGCCGGGCCAGCAGCGACGATGCGCCCGTTCTCGACCACGACGACGGAGTTTTCCACCGGATCGCCGCCAAGACCGTCAATGAGGCGGCCCCCGGCCAGTGCGTAGGTACCTTGTACGGGAAGTGTCATGGGTGACCCTGGTTCGTGATTCAGCTTTCGATGTCGATGAAGACGTTCTTGAGTTCGGTGTAGAGCTCGAGACCGTGCATGCCCAGTTCACGGCCGAGCCCGGACTTCCGGAAACCGCCGAATGGCGCCAGATAGCCGTAACGGCTGGCGCTGCCGTGGGAATTGATGCTGATCATGCCGCTTCTCAACCGTTTGGCGACACGCAGCGCCCGGCCGATGTCGCGCGTCCAGACCGAGCCGTTCAGCCCGTACTCATTGTC
>CAYMXG010000582.1:0-1525 GCA_964394115.1 uncultured Enterobacteriaceae bacterium
GGCCGCTGGCGCAGGAACTGGCGCTGACGGAAGGCGGCTCCATTGGCGTCGACGAAAACGGTCTGGGCCGGTGCATGCGCGGGGAACTGGTATACGAACCGGATCTTGGGCTGGTGCGGTTCGCGTTTCCCCGGCGGCTGGCAGGCAGCGGGTTGCGCTCCGTGGTGATGGCGCCATTGCGTTCGGAAAGCAAGGTCTTCGGCGTACTGGTTGCGGCGCGGCACGCGGCGAACGGATTCAGCAGCGTCGAGTGCGAGTTCCTGCGCCAGGTGAGCGAGCACGTGGCACTGGCCGCGAGCCAGGCTCAGCTCCACGGTGCGCTGCAACTGGCATACGACGACCTGCGCCAGACACAGTTGGCGGCGATGCAGGAGGAACGCCTGCGCGCGCTGGGCGAAATGGCCAGCGGCATCGCACACGACATCAACAATGCAATGTCGCCGGTGCTGCTGTATACGGAGTCGCTGCTGGAACGGGAACCTGGACTCAGCGAACGCGCCCGGGGTTACCTGGAGATTATCCAGCGTTCGGTCGGGGACGTGGCGCAGACGGTGGCGCGCATGCGGGAGTTTTACCGGCAGCGCGAGGCGCAAATCGAACTGGCGCCCATGGCGCTGAATCAACTGGTGCAGCAGGTGCTGGATCTCACCCGCGCGCGCTGGAGCGACATGGCGCAGCAGGAGGGGATTGCCATCCGGCCAGTCCTGGATCTGGCTCCGGATCTGCCCCTTGTCATGGGGGTGGAAAGCGACGTGCGCGATGCGCTGATCAACCTGGTGTTCAATGCAGTAGACGCGATGCCGCAGGGCGGCGTGATGACATTGCGCACCCGGCGCGCCGCCGGATTCCATGACGGCAGTGTTGTCATTGAAATCAAAGACGAGGGTGTCGGCATGGACGAAGAGACTCGCCGGCGCTGTCTCGAGCCATTTTTTACCACCAAGGGGGAGCGCGGCACCGGCCTGGGCCTTGCCATGGTGTTCGGTATGGCGCAGCGGCACAGTGCGGACCTCGAAATTGACAGCGCACCCGGCGTCGGCTCCACAGTAAGGCTCGTATTCGACGTGCCCGGGACTGCGGGTGCAGCAGCAGAGGGGTCCGGGAGCAAAATTCCGGCGCTGCCGCAACTGCGCCTGTTGCTGATAGACGATGACCCGGTGTTGCTGAATTCGCTGCGCAATGCCCTGGAGACGGAGGGGCATATCATCATCGCCGTGAACGGCGGCAGGGAGGGTATTTCCGCCTTCCGGTCGGCATTGGATCGCGGCGGGATCTTTGACGCGGTCATTACCGATCTCGGCATGCCGCACGTGGACGGGCGCAAGGTGGCCGCCTCCATAAAGGAGGCATCACCTGCCACCCCGGTGATCCTGCTGACCGGATGGGGTCAACGAATGGTCGCGGAAGGTGATATCCCATCCCATGTAGACCAGGTGCTCGCCAAGCCACCCAAGTTGCGCGAAATCCGCCAGGCGCTGGCGCGATGTTGCGGCCTGACGGGTGAAAGCTGAACTTGTCCGCACAT
>CAYMXG010000583.1:0-1502 GCA_964394115.1 uncultured Enterobacteriaceae bacterium
GATGCGTCGGTGAGCCCCAGGTTCAGGACCGTGTCCATCATGCCCGGCATGCTGACCGCGGCGCCACTGCGCACTGACACCAGCAGCGGATTGGTGCCGGATCCGAAGGACTTCCCGGTCTCGGACTCCAGCCGTTGCAGGTAACTGTGGACATCATGCATGAGGCCGGCGGGCAGCTTGCCGCCATTGTTTTGATATTCGGCGCAACATTGGGTGGTGATGATGAATCCCGGCGGCACGGGCAGGCCGATGCCGGTCATCTCGGCAAGGTTGGCCCCCTTGCTGCCGAGGATATCGCGCAGCGATTTACCGCCCTCGGTGAGTGCCGGGCTGAAGTAATAGATGCGCTTCGCCGCGCTGGACTGCGTCATCGGATCCCCCAAATTTCGGCCGAAACGTCTTTCCGGCGCCGGGCTATTGTACCCAGAGTTCCATGAATTCATTCACCGGCATGAATTCCAGTCTGGCTTGATCGGCGCATGCAGTCATGATGCGTTCCGTCCTTCCAGCATCGAACCGTGTCCGCAGGTTGCTGCGGCATTTCTCGATCAGCACAGGGATGCCCTCGGCGCGGCGGCGGCGATGGCCGATGGGATAGTCCACTGTCACGCGGCCGCTGTCGGTACCATCCTGGAAATACACCTGTATGGCATTGCCGATGGCGCGTTTGTCCGGGTCCAGGTAGTCCACGCTGAACTGCCTGTTCTCGCGCACTTCCATTTTTTCACGTAGTGCATCCACACGCGGATCAGCGGCGATATTGTCCTCGTAATCATCCGCCGTGAGTCGCCCGAAAATCAACGGCACGGCCACCATGTATTGGATGCAGTGATCCCGATCGGCGGGATTGGCCAGCGGCCCGGTCTTGTCGATGATGCGCACGCCGGCCTCCTGGGTCTCGATGACGATCCTGGTGATGTCCTTGAGCCGGTCGCGCACCTGTAGATGCAACGCCACCGCGCATTCCACCGCGGTCTGGGCATGGAACTCTGCGGGAAATGAGATCTTGAACAGCACCTGTTCCATGACATAGGACGCGAACCGGCGTTTCACCACCAGCGGATTGCCCTTGAACAGCACATCCTGGAAGCCCCAGGTCTTTGCAGTCAGCGCCGAGGGATAACCCATTTCACCGCTGAGCGCGATGAGTCCATGGCGCACCGCGCGGCTGGTGGCATCGCCCGCGGCCCAACTCTTGCGCGAGCCGGTATTGGGGGCGTGCCGGTAGGTGCGCAACGCGCCACCGTCAATCCAGGCATTGGAAACGGCATTGATGATCTGTTCGCGCGTGCCGCCGAGCATGCGGGTCACCACCGCGGTGCTGGCAATGCGTACCAGCAGCACGTGGTCCAGGCCGACGCGGTTGAAACTGTTTTCCAGCGCCAGGATGCCCTGGATCTCGTGCGCCTGGATCATACCGGTGAGCACGTCGCCCACGGCCAGCGGTTTCTGTTTCTGCGCCAGGTTGCGGCGGCTCAGGTAATCGGCCACTGCGAGGATGC